>JAKEEX010000049.1 GCA_022616315.1 Myxococcaceae bacterium | reverse complement strand
GGACCTGGCCGTGGCGGACCCCACGGGGTTTGCCGCCGTCGCGAACCTGGCGAAGGCGGCCTAGCGCGCACGCACAGCGTGAGGTGGCGGGGACCGGTGGTGATGCGGTCCCGCCGCAGCGAGTCGGGCCGTCCTTCGGGGCGGCCCTTCTTTTTTTCAGTTCCCCGCGGCCCGCGCGTCGGTGGGGAGAGAGGGAGCGGCGTTCGAGCCATGCAAGAGAAACTGAAGGCCCTCGCAGAAGCAGCGCGGCGGGACATCACAGTGGCCGGTGAGCCGGCCCGTGTGGAGGAGCTCCGCGTCCGCTTCCTCGGGAAGAAGGGCGAGCTGTCGCAGGTGCTCGGCAGCATGGGAAAGCTGCCCCCGGAGGAGCGCCGCAGCCTGGGCGAGGTGGCCAACCGGGTGAAGGCGGAGATCGAGTCCCTCCTCGCCGCGGCGCTCGAGCGCGCGGAAGGGGCGAAGCTGGAGGCGGAGCTCCGCGGCCCGAAGCTGGACGTGTCGCTCCCGGGGCGCGGCGTGCGCCCGGGCCGCCGTCACCCCGTGTCCCGGACCCTCGAGGACGTGGTGCGCACCTTCGCGCGCCTGGGCTTCGACGTCCTGCACGGTCCGGAGATCGAGCTGGACTACTTCAACTTCGAGGCGCTGAACCTCCCGAAGGACCACCCTGCGCGGGACATGCAGGACACGTTCTACGTGGAGACGGCGTCGCTCGGCCTCGCGAAGGTGCCGGGGAGTCCCGTGCTCCTGCGGACCCACACCTCACCGGTGCAGGTCCGCGCCATGCTGAACCAGAAGCCTCCGCTCCGCATCGTGGTGCCGGGCCGGGTGTACCGCCGCGACTCTGACCTCACCCACACGCCCATGTTCCACCAGGTGGAGGGCCTGCTGGTGGACCGGGACGTCACGTTCGCGGAGCTGAAGGGGACGCTGGACGCCTTCGTGAAGGCCTTCTTCGGCTCGTCCACCCGCACCCGCTTCCGCCCCTCTTTCTTCCCGTTCACCGAGCCCTCCGCAGAGGTGGACATCTCCTGCACGCAGTGTGGTGGGAAGGGCTGCCGCGTGTGCAAGCAGACGGGGTGGCTCGAGGTGCTCGGCTCCGGAATGGTGCACCCCAACGTCTTCAGCGCCAGCGGGTACGACCCGCGCGAGGTGACGGGGTTCGCCTTCGGCATGGGCGTGGAGCGGCTCGCGATGCTGCGGCACGGCATCGGGGACCTGCGGATGATGTTCGAGAACGACGTGCGCTTCCTGGAGCAGTTCTGAGATGAAGATCTCACTCAAGTGGCTCGGGGACTACGTGGGCCTGCCCTCCAGCGTGGAGGAGGTGGCGGCGAAGCTGACGGCCGCGGGGCTCGAGGTGGAGGGCATGGAGCGACCCGCGGAGGCGCTGCGGGGCGTCGTGGTCGCGCAGGTGCGCGAGGCGGTTGCGCACCCCAACGCCGAGCGCCTCCAGGTCACCAGGGTGGACGTCGGTGAGTACGCCCTGGTGCAGGTCGTGTGCGGGGCGAAGAACTTCAAGGTGGGAGACAAGGTTCCGCTCGCCACCCTGGGCACCACGTTGCCCAACGGCGTGCGCATCGAGCGCGCGGCCCTGCGCGGTGTGGAGAGTTCCGGCATGCTCTGCTCGGCCAAGGAGCTGGGTCTGAGCGAGGACGCGAGCGGCCTGCTCATCCTTCCCAGGGACGCACGCCTCGGTCTGCCCGTGGCGGAGGCCCTCGGCCTGGATGACGTGGTCCTCGAGGTGAACGTCACGCCCAACCGGCCGGACGCGCTCAACCACCTGGGCGTGGCGCGCGAGCTGGCGGTGGTGCTCGGCGTGCCACTCCGCCCGCCGCAGGTGAAGCTCGTGGAATCGAAGCCTCCGGCGCGCGAGCGGGTGAGCATCCGCGTCGAGGACGCCGCGCGGTGTCCCCGCTACGCCGCGCGCGTCATCGAGGGCGTGAAGGTGGGGCCCTCGCCTGCGTGGATGGCCGAGCGGCTCAAGGCGTGCGGCGTGCGCAGCATCAACAACGTCGTGGACGTCACGAACTACGTGCTGCTCGAGCTCGGACACCCGCTGCACGCGTTCGACCTCGACAAGGTGGGCGGGCGCCAGGTGGTGGTCCGCACGGCCCGCGCCGGGGAGAAGGTCACGACGCTGGATGGGAAGGAGCGCGCGCTGGACGCGGAGGACCTGGTCATCGCGGACCGGGAGCGCGCGCAGGCGCTCGCCGGCGTGATGGGCGGTGGCGACAGCGAGGTGTCCGACGCCACCCGCACCCTCCTCCTCGAGAGCGCGTACTTCCAGCCCGCCAGCATCCGCCGCACCGCGCGTCGGCACGGCCTGCACACGGAGGCGAGCCACCGCTTCGAGCGGGGCGCGGACGTGGACGTGGTGCCCCTCGCGCTGGACCGCGCGGCGGCGCTCATCGCGGAGCTCGCGGGCGGCACCGTGCGTGAGGGAAGGGTGGACGTGTACCCGTCCCCCATCGCGCCGAGGGAGGTCACCCTCCGCTTCGCACACGTGGCGAAGCTCCTGGGAGCCCAGGTTCCGGAGGCCGAGTGCCGCCGCATCCTCACGGCGCTCGGCTTCACGCCGGTGCGCGAGGGCGCGGGGGAGGCCACCTGGCGTGTCCCCACGGCGCGCGTGGATGTGGAGCGGGAGGAGGACCTCATCGAGGAGATCGCCCGCATCCACGGGTACGACCGCATCCCCGCGGTCCTTCCACGCGGAGTCGGATTCCTCGCTCCCGAGTCCAGGGAGGCGGAGTCAGAGCGCCGCATGCGGGAGGCCCTGGCCGGTGAGGGGCTCGACGAGGTGGTGAACTACTCCTTCGTCGCGCCGCGGACGCTGACGGCGCTCGGCGAGCAGGGGCCCTTCATCGCGCTGATGAACCCGCTCTCGGCGGAGCAGTCGGTGATGCGCACGACGCTGTTCGGCGGGCTCCTCGAGAACCTGTCGCGGAGCATCCGCCACCAGGTGGACTCGGTGCGGCTCTACGAGGTGGGGCGCAGCTACCACCAGGACGCGCGAGGGGGGCAGGGACAGCATCCTCCCGCGTCCGAGCGGCGCACCGTGGCGGGCGTGCTCTGGGGCCTGCGCGCAGGACGGGGCTGGACGTCCAAGGACGCGCGGATGGACTTCTACGACGCGAAGTCCGCCGTGGAGGCCACCCTGGCGGCGCTGCATGTGGAGGGCGCCCGCTTCGAGGTGGCCGAGCTCCCCGCCTACCACCCCCGAGCCTCCGCGCGCGTGGTGAGCGCCGGGGGGAGGGAGCTGGGGAGCGTGGGACAGCTGCACCCGAGGGCGGCACGCTCGCTCGACCTGCCGGGGGACGTCTTCCTCTTCGCGCTGGACCTCGCGGCGCTCTACGCCGAGGCGGAGCTGGTCCCCCGGGCCCAGCCGCTGCCCCGCTTCCCGGCGGTGCTGCGTGACCTCGCCGTGGTGGTGCCCTCGGAGCTCCCGAACGCGGAGGTGCGCTCGGTCATCCTCGAGGTGGGCCGCCCGCTCGCCGAGGATGCGCAGGTTTTCGACGTCTACACCGGCCAGCCCCTGCCCGAGGGCCAGAAGAACCTCGCCTACGCCATCCGCTACCGCGCTCCGGACCGCACCCTCACCGACGTGGAGGTGAACCAGGCGCACCAGCGCATCGTCGACGAGGTGAAGCGGCGGCTCGGAGGCAGCCTGCGCGGCGCGAATTCCTGAGTGAAGTCAGGGAGTTGACACGTTATCTTGATGTCGGCAAGCTTGATCCTCCCATGACGAAGGCGGACATCATCGAGGGCGTCTACGAGAAGGTGGGCTTCTCCAAGAAGGAGTCCTCCGAGATCGTCGAGCTCGTGTTCGACACGCTCAAGGAGACGCTCGAGCGCGGGGACAAGATCAAGATCTCCGGCTTCGGCAACTTCCAGGTGCGTCAGAAGAAGGCGCGCGTCGGCCGCAACCCGCAGACGGGGAAGGAGATCGAGATCTCCGCCCGCCGGGTGTTGACCTTCAGGCCGAGCCAAGTGCTCAAGATGGCGCTCAACGGCGAGACCATCACGGACATCTCGGCCATGCATGCTCTGGACGAAGCGGAGGACTCGGACGAGCTCGACGAGTTCGACGACGAGTCGGAAAACGATTGAGCGGTGGGACTGTTTTCTGAAGAGTCCTCCTTGACCCCGGCGCGCGTGGCGGGTATCACCCGCGCCGCCTCAAGCGCTCGCAGTCGGAACGGGGCGTAGCGCAGCCTGGTAGCGCACTTGCTTGGGGTGCAAGTGGTCGCAGGTTCAAATCCTGTCGCCCCGACCATCGAAGGCCCTGGTGCTTCCCGGAGAGTTCCGAGACGCCCAGGGCCTTCACCCTTTTCGGGCACGGCTCAGCGGCCGCTCTCGATGGCGTAGCGGAGGGACACGTTGGCGCTCACCGTCTGCTCCGAGGGCGCGATGGGGGTCTCGACGTCGGCGGCCATCGCCTCGGCCTTCGCCATCATCCGCACCGGATAGACCGGAGGCGGCTCGGCCGCGGTGCTGGCCTCGAGCACGGGCCCGAGCTTCACGCCGAGGGACGCCGCGACGACCTCCGCGGCCTGCCTCGCCCGCTGCACGGCCTGCGTGAGCGCGCGCCCCTGGGCTTCCTGTGGGTTCGACAGCGCGAAGCGAACGCTGTCCACGCGATTGGCCCCCGCCGCCAGCGCGCGGTCGATGTACGCGCCGAGCTGGGCGAGCTCACGGGTTCGGAGCTGGACGCTGTTCGTCGCGCGGTACCCCGTGATGCGAGGACGCTGGGGCCCCGTCGCCATCGGCCTCGGCGGCTCGTGCGCGTACTCCGGGTAGAGGTTGTAGGTGCGCGTCTCGATGGCCTGGCGCGGAACACCTGCCTTCACCAGCGCGTCCACCACGGCCTCCATGCGTCGCGCGTTCTGCTGGGCGGCCTCCTTCGCCGTCGGCGCAGCCGTCTCCACGGCGAGCTCGAGGAAGGCCTCGTCGGGCATGGCCCGGGCCTCCCCGACACCGGTGACGTGGATGCTGCGTGGAGCAGGCGCGGGCGTGGTGGGCACTGGGACGGACTCCTGCGCGCGGACCGCAGACGGTGTGGCCGCACACGCCGCAAGGAGGAGGAAGCCGGGGAGGGTCAGAGAGTGGGCTCGGAAGGACATGGCAGGGCACTCCGGAGCCCGACCTTACCCGGGCTGCGCCCTCCCGAGCGTTCGTTTGGGGTGCAGTTCACGAGGTCTTGAACTATATGGACGACCCCAGGAGAGGGACGACATGGACCTGGCGCGCGAGATGAACGACTTCCTTGGGAACGTGGAGCAGGCACTCGCCGCGTCGCTCGTGGATGACCCCTCCGCGACCCACCAGCAGGGCGACATCCTGATGGAGGCCGGGCGGCACCTCTGCCTGGGCGAGGGCAAGCGGGTCCGGCCACGCCTGGTGCGCCTGTTCGCAGGTGCGGTCCGCGCGCCGTCAGCGCCGCTGGTGGACCTGGCGGTGGCCTCCGAGCTCATCCACTCCGCCAGCCTCCTCCACGATGACGTGGTGGATGGCGGAATGTTCCGCCGCGGCCGTCCGACGGTGAATGCGGTGCGCGGCAACATCGTGGCGGTGATGAGCGGGGACCTCCTGCTGTGCACCGCGCTCGGGTCGCTCGCGCGCATCGATCCCGCGCTGTGCCCGGACGCCATCGCGCTCGTGGCGGAGATGACCCGGGCCGCCATTGCGGAGGTGGAGGCGCGGGGGAACCTGTCGCTGCCCCTGGAGCAGCTCCGCTTCATCCAGGAGGGCAAGACGGGCTCGCTGTTCGGCTGGTGTGGCGTGGCCGCGGCCCACCTCGCGGGCCAGCCCGAGGCGCGTCGGCGCTTCGACCTCTTCGGCCGCCACCTGGGCGTGGCGTTCCAGATTGCCGACGACATCCGCGACGTCACCGGCGCCGAGAAGGGCAAGCCGCAGTACGCGGACCTGCTCTCGCGCACGCCGTCCATGCCCGTGCTCCTGGCCGTCTCCCGCGACGAGGGCCTCCGCCGCCGGATCAAGGATGCGTGGGCCTTCACCTCCATCGCGCCGGAGAAGGTGCGGGAGCTCGGCCTCACGGTGATTGCCACGGGTGCCCTGGACGAGGCGGTGGAGCGGATGCACGTGGAGATCGACGCCGCCATCGCAGCGCTCGGCCCCTGGGCCTCCGAGCCCGCGGCCGCCGAGCTCATCTCGTGGGCGCACCAGCTCGCCGCGAGCGTGCAGGGGCAGGCGAGGAAGACTGCATGAAGGGCTACCTCTGGAGCGGTGACGGCTCCGAGCGCGCGCCCGAGACGAGCGGACGGCTCGAGCGCTGGGAGGCCATCGCGGTGGACGCGGTCGGCAACGTCATCGAGTTCTGGGGGTTCAAGCGCAACCAGGGGCGCGTCTGGGCGCTCCTCTACCTGCGGGGCACCGCGCTGACGGCGGCAGACATCGAGCGCGAGCTGGCGCTCTCGAAGGGTGGGGTGTCCATGCTCCTGCGCGACCTGGAGGGCTGGGGTGTGGTGCAGCGCACGCGCCTCCCCGGTGAGACGGCGTGGCACTACCGCGCGGAGTCGGACTTCATGCGCATGGTGGCGCGGGTCATCGAGCAGCGCGAGGCGGGCCTCCTCGGCCGCATCCGCGCGGACCTCCAGGAGGCGCTCGCGCTCGCGATCACCGATGGCGAGGTGCGCCCGGAGCAGCGCCACCGTCTGGAGCGGATGGCGGCGCTGGCCGAGCAGGTGGACCGCGCCGTTCGCCTCTTCCTCAAGACAGCGCGCCTGGACGTGGGGGCCATGCTGGACACGCTGCGCGAGGAGTCCGGGGGGACGCCAGGGGCGCCACGCTAGGCGCGCACTCCGGTCCCCGGCCGCGTTAGAAGAGCGGCATGGACGCCCACCACGAGCAGGTGATGCGCGCCCGGGAGGCCGCCCAGGAGGGGGTCACCCGGCGCTACTTCGGATACTCCACCATCCTGGACCGCGAGGCCTTCGAGGAGTGGCGCGGCCAGCACGGCTACGGCTTCTTCGAGCTGCCCGAGGGCCAGCTGGCCGAGGCGCTCGACGTGGACCTCGTCTACGACTTCCCCTCCCGCTGGTGGGGCGGACGTGCGGCGGGGCTCATGGACCGACCCGGCGCCCGCGTGTGGGGACGCGTGTACGAGATTCCGGGGAAGGACTGGCCCATCGTCCAGCACAAGGAAGGCGCGGTGACGGGCATGTCCGTGGAGCGCGAGGTGCGCGTGCGCGTGGGCGGGCAGGAGGTGGTGGCCACCGCGTTCACCACATCGCCGAGGCGTGCGTCGATGGATGGTCCCGTGAGCCAGCGCTTCGTCGAGGCGCTCGTGCGGGGGGCGCGGAGCGCGGGGCTTCCGGCGGAGTATGTGGAGCGCCTCGCGCGGGGAGAGTAGCTGCCGCTCCCGGGGAGGAGGGGGGGTCAGTCGTGCTTGAGCCACAGCACTCCGAGCGGGGGAAGCCGGAGCGCGGCGGACGCGGGCTGGCCGTCCCATCCCATGAGCTCCGCGTGCGCTTCGCCTGCGTTGCCCACGCCCGAGCCGCCGTACGCGGTGGCGTCCGTGTTGACGAGCTCCACCCAGCGCCCCGGGCGCGGCAGGCCCACGCGGTAGCCCTCACGCGGAACGGGTGAGAGGTTGGCCACGCAGACGATCATCGGCCCTTCCGAGCGCGAGCGCCGCGCGAAGGCGAAGACGTTCACGTCCGCCGAGTCGGGCTGCAGCCACTGGAATCCGAAGGGCTCGCTGTCCGCGTCGAAGAGTGCAGGCTGGGCGCGGTAGTGGTGGTTGAGGTCCGCCACCAGGGTGAGGATGCCCTGGTGGCCCGGGTCCTCCAGCAGGTGCCAGTCCAGGCTCCCGTCGTTGCTCCACTCCGCCTCCTGGCCGAAGTCACCGCCCATGAAGAGCAGCTTCTTCCCCGGGTGGGCCCACATCCACGCGAACAGCGCGCGCAGGTTGGCGCGCTTCTGCCATGCGTCCCCCGGCATGCGCCCGTAGAGCGAGCCCTTGCCGTGCACCACCTCGTCGTGGCTCAGCGGCAGGACGAAGTGCTCGCTGAACGCGTAGAGGAGCCCGAAGGTGAGGTTGTTGTGGTGGAACTTCCGGTGGACGGGGTCCTTGCCGAAGTAGAGCAGGGTGTCGTGCATCCAGCCCATGTTCCACTTGTAGTGGAAGCCCAGCCCGCCTTCGTGGGTGGGCTGGCTCACGCGCGGCCACGCGGTGGACTCCTCGGCCACCATCAACACGCCCGGGGCCTTCCTCCGGACGGCGTCGTTCACCTCGCGCAGGAAGTGGATGGCCTCCTCGTTCTCGCGGCCGCCCCAGCGGTTGGGGATCCACTCGCCATGGCGGCGGCTGTAGTCGAGATAGAGCATGGAGGCCACGGCGTCCACGCGCAGACCGTCCGCGTGGTACTCGTCGATCCAGAAGAGCGCGTTGGCGATGAGGAAGTTGCGCACCTCGTTCCGGCCGAAGTTGAAGACGTAGGTGCCCCAGTCCGGCTGGGTCCCCTGCCGCGGGTCCTCGTGCTCGTAGAGCGCGGTCCCGTCGAAGCGCCCGAGCGCGTGCGCATCGCGCGGGAAGTGGCCCGGCACCCAGTCCAGGATGACGCCGATGCCCCGCTCGTGAAGCGTGTTGACGAGGAAGCGCAGGTCATCCGGGTGGCCGAACCGCGCGGTGGGAGCGTAGTAGCCACCCACCTGGTAGCCCCAGGAGCCACCGAAGGGGTGCTCCGCGAGGGGCATGAACTCCACGTGGGTGTAGCCCATCTGCTCCGCGTAGTCCGCCAGCGCGGGGGCCATCTCCCGGTACGTGAGCGGGCGGTCGCCGTCCTCCACCACGCGGCGCCAGCTCGCGAAGTGCAGCTCGTAGATGCTCAGCGGCCGCCGGTGCGTGTCCTGCCCGGCGCGCGCCTCGAGCCAGGCGTCGTCCGTCCAGCGGAAGTGCTGGAGGTCGTGCACCACGGAGGCGGTGGCTGGCGGCACCTCGGTCCGGAAGGCGAAGGGGTCCGCCTTCAGCATGGGGGGACCCCCGCGCTGCAGCCGCAGCTCGAACTTGTAGCGCGCTCCCTCGCCCACCTCCGGGATGAAGAGCTCCCAGATGCCGCTCCCGCCCAGCGCCCGCATGGCGTGGAGCCGCCCGTCCCATCCGTTGAAGTCCCCCACCACCGAGACGCCCGCGGCCGTGGGCGCCCAGACGGCGAAGGACGTCCCGCTGGTGCCCCCGTGATGCAGCGGGTGTGCTCCCATCCGCTCCCAGAGCCGCTCGTGCCGGCCCTCACCCGCGAAGTACAGGTCCAGATCTCCGAGCGTGGGAAGGAAGCTGTAGGGATCCCGCAGCGTGAAGACCTGGTTGCCGGCGTAGGTCACCTCGAGCAGGTAGCCGAAGACCTCGGTGCGCCCGTTGAGGCGTGCCTCGAAGACGCCTCCCTTGCGGTGCTGCATGGGGATCCGCCCACCGAAGTCGGGCACCACGTCGATCTTCACGGCGTCCGGCCGGAACGTGCGGATGACCACGGCGTCCGCTTCCGGGTGGATGCCCAACACGCTGTGCGGCTCGTGGTGCCGCAGCGCGATGATGCGATCCAGCTCCGAGTCCATGTTGCGCGCCTCCGAAGCAGGCTTCACTGCGGGTCTCCCTCCGCACGCATCAGCGCCTCGAGCGGGATGTGGACCCAGTCGGGGCGGTTCTGGAGCTCGTAGCGGACCTCGTAGAGCGTCTTCTCCAGCTCGAACGCATCCAGAAGGGTGTCGAACGTCTCCTCCTCCCCTGGAAGGAACGCCGCACCCCGCGTCGCGTCCCGGTACCCGCCGAGGAAGGCACCCCGAGCGGCCTCCACCAGGGCGCGCCGCTCGGTACCCTTCATGCCCACGGTGGCGGCTGCGTAGTCGAAGCTCCGGAGCATCCCCGCCACGTCCTTGAGCGGCGTCGTCTTCTCGCGGCGCTGCTGGAACGTGCGGGCCGGCTCTCCCTCGAAGTCGAAGATGAGCCAGCGCGTGTCCTGCCGCAGCACCTGGCCCAGGTGGAGGTCCCCGTGGACGCGCATGCGCTGGCCCCCCGGCGGGACGTGCGCCAGGCGCTTGAGTCGCTCGATCAGCGGCTCCCGCTTGCGGAAGAGCGTGGGGTCCACGCTCGAGGCCTGGGCGAGCGTCACGCCCATCTCGCCGATGATGCTCGAGCTCCAGCGCTGCAGGTCATCCACCTGGACGGGCTCCGGGGCGAACGCCGGGTCCTGCGGGTCCGAGGCGAGCGCCACGTGCAGCTCGCCCACCACGCGCCCGAGCGCCCCGAACTCGCCCAGCAACGCCGCATCCGGCGTCCTGCTCCGCTCGAAGGCCGCCACGGTGTACTTCCAGCCGTCCGTCGTCCTCGGCACGAACTCGTGCAGGAGCGCCACGGTGAGGCCTCCCTGGGACTCGAGGTGCAGCGCTCCCAGGAAGGCTGGCATGGCGCGGAAGCGGGTGCGGGTGGCGAGGAAGCGGCCCACCTCGAACTCCGGGTTCGTGCCCGGCTGCAGCTTCCGGATGACCTTGAGGATGACCTGCTCGCCCAGCACGACGGACGTGTTGCTCTGCTCCACCTGGAGACGCCGCACCGCACCGGGCTCGGGGAGGACGCGGCCGTCCACGGGGATGGGCTCGCCCACGAGGACCCCGGTGGCCCCCTTCACCTGCGAGCCGCTGCGGATGAGCGTGTAGAGCGCGCGCGCCGTGTCGTCGTCCTCCATCGCGTCGTGGAGGCCCCCGTCCTGGAGGACGGGAAGGGCGTACCACTCCGGGGCGCCGAGCTCGTAGGTCACCTCCACCACCGCGAGGACGAAGGGCTCACGTCCCGCCCGGGGAACCACGACGTGGTCCAGCACCGCCACGTCGCGGATGGGCCACGCCTTGCCACCGAACCACCGCTGGCTGCGGAGGTGGTCCGGAAGGAGCGCGAGATCGACCGGGCTGCTCATACCTGCGCTCCTTGCGCCGCCGAGGCGCCGTCCAGCCGGAACCATAGGAACATGTAGGGCCCGAGCGACAGCTGGTAGGGCCTCTCTGTGATGCAGGGGAAGGGCGTCTCACCGATGAGCTCCACCGGGAACACGCCCTCGAAGGTGGACAAGTCCAGCTCCGCCGGCTGCGCGAACCGCGACAGGTTGCTGACCACGAGGAGCGTCATCCCCTCGTACGTGCGGGTGAACGCGAGCACGCGGCGGTTCGCGGGGTGGAGGAAGTCCAGGCTGCCCAGGGCGAAGCCCGGATAGCGCTGGCGGACGCGCACGAGCCGCCGGACCCACTGCAACAGCGAGGACTTCACCCGCTCCTGTGCCTCCACGTTCACCGACTGGTAGCCGTAGACGGGGTCCGTGATGAGCGGTGCGAAGAGCCGCATGGAGTCCGCCCGCGAGAAGCTGGCGTTCCGGTCCCCCGTCCACTGCATGGGCGTGCGCACGCCGTTGCGGTCACCCAGGTAGATGTTGTCCCCCATGCCGAGCTCGTCCCCGTAGTAGAGGACCGGCGTGCCGGGCAGGCTGAACAGGAGCGAATGCATCAGCTCGATGCGGCGGCGTCCGTTCTCCATCAGGGGCGCGAGCCTCCGCCGGATGCCCAGGTTGATGCGCATGCGCGGATCGTGCGCGTACTCCTGGTACATGTAGTCCCGGTCCTCGTCCGTCACCATCTCCAGCGTCAGCTCGTCGTGGTTGCGCAGGAAGTTGGCCCACTGGCAGTTGTCCGGGATGTCCGGCGTCTGCTGCATGATCTCCACGATGGGCGTTCGCTCCTCGCGGCGGATGGCCATGAAGAGGCGGGGCATCACGGGGAAGTGGAAGCCCATGTGGAACTCGTCCCCGTCCCCGAAGTATTTGCGCACGTCCGCGGGCCACTGGTTGGCCTCCGCGAGCAGCACCCTGCCCGGACCGAACTCCTCGTCCAGCGTGGCGCGCAGCCGCTTCAGGAACGCATGCGTCTCGGGGAGGTTCTCGCAGTTGGTGCCCTCGCGCTCGAAGAGGTAGGGGACGGCGTCCACCCGGAAGCCGTCCACGCCCATCCTGAGCCAGTAGCGCATGACGTTGAGGATCTCCTCCTGCACCTCCGGGTTGTCGTAGTTGAGGTCGGGCTGGTGGCTGAAGAAGCGGTGCCAGAAGTACTGCTTGCCCACCGGATCCCACGTCCAGTTGGAGCGCTCGGTGTCGAGGAAGATGATGCGCGCCTCGCGGTAGAGCTCGTCCGTGTCGCTCCACACGTACCAGCTGCGCTTGGGGCTCGCAGGATCCCGCCGCGCCTCCTGGAACCACGCGTGCTGGTCGCTGGTGTGGTTGACCACCAGCTCCACGAGGATGCGGATGCCGCGCCGGTGCGCCTCGTCGAGCAGGCGCCGGAAGTCCTCCACGTTCCCGTAGTCCGGGTTGACGCTGTAGTAGTCCGCGATGTCGTAGCCGTCGTCCCTCAAGGGTGACGGGAAGAAGGGGAGGAGCCACAGGCAGTTCACGCCGAGGTCCTGGAGGTACGGCAGCCGCTCGATGAGCCCCGGGATGTCCCCGATGCCGTCCGCGTTGGAGTCCTGGAAGGCGCGGATCGACAGCTCGTAGATGATGGCCTTCTTGTACCAGAGCGGATCCGCTTCGGGCTCGTGCATGGCTTTAGTCGTAGTAGTCGAAGCCGCTCTCACGGCGGAGGAAGCGCTCCACGCGCCAGATGGCCACGGGACGCTCGGGCGTCAGCTTCACGTGCGCGCTTCCGCCCCGCCACAGGGCGCTCCCACCGCTCAGGAGCTCCTGCACCTGGTACGTCTCGTCCTGCGGGAGCCCGAGGTGCGAGAGAGGGACGTGCAGCACGGCCTCCTGTGCCTCGTAGGGGTCCAGGCTCAACGCCACCAGCACCTGGTTCGTTCCGTCCGGCGTCCGCCGGCTGTAGAAGAGCACGCGGTCGCTGTCCGCGCGGTGGAACGCGAGGCTCTTGTAAAGCTGGAACGCGCGGTTCTCCCGGCGGATGCGGTTGAGCGAGGCGATGAAGTCCCGGATGTTGCCGGGCCGGTCCCAGTCCCACGCCTTCAGCTCGTACTTCTCGCTGTCGAGGTACTCCTCGCCCTTGAGCGCGCGCCCCTCGCACAGCTCGAAGCCCGAGTACATCCCCCACACGGAGGAGAGCGTGGCCGCCAGCGCACCCCGGATGCGGAAGGCCGGTGGACCGCCGCGCTGGAGCAGCTCCGGCAGGATGTCCGGCGTGTTGGGCCAGAGGTTGCCCCGCATGGAGTCCGCCACGGGCGGCGTGGTGAGCTCGGTGAGGTACTCCTCGAGCTCCTGCTTGAAGACGCGCCACGTGAAGTACGTGTAGGACTGGGTGAACCCCACCTTCGCCAGCCGCTTCATCACCTTTGGCCGCGTGAAGGCCTCGGAGAGGAAGACCACGTCCGGGAACACGTCCTGCACGCGCCGGATGAGCCACTCCCAGAAGGGGATGGGCTTGGTGTGCGGGTTGTCCACCCGGAAGATGCGCACCCCGCGCTCCACCCAGAAGAGGATCACGCTCTCCAGCTCGTGCCAAAGGGACTCGCGCGCGGGCCCGAGCCAGTCGAAGTTGACGATGTCCTCGTAGCGCTTGGGCGGATTCTCCGCGGTCTTGATGGTTCCATCCGGGCGGTGGTGGAACCACTCCGGGTGCTCCTTCACGTAGGGGTGGTCCGGCGAGCACTGGAACGCGATGTCCAGCGCCACGTCGATTCCGTGCTCCGCCGCCCGCTGCACGAAGCGCTGGAAGTCCTCCAATGTCCCAAGGCGCGGGTGCACGGCCTTGTGGCCCCCCTCCGCCGCACCGATGGCCCACGGGCTCCCCGGCTCCTCCGGCCCTGCACTGAGGCTGTTGTTCTTCCCCTTGCGCGCGGTGCGCCCGATGGGATGGATGGGCGGGAGATAGACGACGTCGAAGCCCATGTCCCGGATGTACGGCAGCATCCGCTCGGCGTCCGCGAACGTGCCGTGGCGATGCGGGTCTCCGGAGGCGGAGCGGGGGAAGAACTCGTACCAGGAGCCGTACTGACCGCGCTCCCGGTCCACGAAGACCTCGAGCTCCCGCTCGTGGCGCGCCACGAGCGTGCGGTCCGGATACCGGGAGGCCAGCGCGGTCAGGCCCGCATCCAGCGCCGCAGCGGTGACCTCCACGGAGGGTCCCTGCTTCAGCACCGCGGCGGCCGCCTCCAGGCGCTGTGCGTCGGAGGCGAGCACGGGCCTCGCGCGGGCGGCGGTCTGCTCCAGGAGCGCCGCACCCTCGAGGAGCTCGCTGTGGACGTCGCGTCCCGCGTCCACCTTGCGCTTGAGCTCCGACACCCAGGTGGCGAAGAGGTCCGGCCAGGCCTCCACCGTGTACGCATACCGTCCATTGCGCGGAAGCGCGAAGGTCGCCTGCCACCGGTCGTTGCCGAGCGGCTTCATGGCCCGCTCCTGCCACTCCGTGCTCTGCGGCGTCAGCTGGCGGTAGCGGACCACCGCGGCCAGGACGTCGTGCCCTTCCTTGAAGACGTCCGCCTCGACGGTGAGGGACTCGCCCACCACCCGCTTGACGGGGTGACGGCCTGCGTCGATCTCCGGTGAGACCCCCTCGATGATGATGCTCCCCGTCCGGGCAGACATGGCGCGCGCATCTTGGCCAGCGCCGCCTGGATGCTCCGTGGATTTTTCTCCGCTGTTGGGAGGTGACGGCGAGAGGGCCACGCAACGTCGGCTCGTCAACGATTGGGACGGCGCTGCGAGGGCTCACTCCCACGGCCGCTGCCAGCCACCGCGCGCGCGCGGAACTTCCTTCGAGAGGAGGAGGCACACATGGCCATCCTGGAAGGAACCCCGGGAGAGGTGTCGTGGTCAGGACAGGGGGTGGGGACCGACCGCACGTCCTTCCTCGCGAAGGTGAGTGCGCGCCTCGCGGGAGAGGAGCCGGTGGAGGCCGCGGAGGCCGTGTTCTGCACGCTCTCGCAGCACCTGTCCGGCGGGGTGGTGTCGTTGATCCACGACGCGCTCACCGAGGACGTGCGAGACATCCTCAAGGGGTGCGGCCACCCCGCGGGGAAGGATGACGCGCGGGCCTTCGACAAGGACGAGTTCTACGCGGCCGTCGCCGAGCACCTGAACGTCGAGCCCGCGGATGTGCGTCGCATCCTCAGCGCCGTGTTCGCTGGCCTGCACTCGCAGATCACCGAGTCCATCGCGGACAAGGTGGCGGCGCAGCTCCCGGCGGACCTGAGGAGCACCTGGGAGCACGCGCGGCGCGGCGTGGCAGCGCCGCACTGAATGGGTGTGGCTGCCCCGCACCGAAGCCGGGAGCGCTAGCTCTGGCCCTTGTTCCTGTAGAACAGGATCAGCGTGTAGCAGTGGAACTCGTTGTCGCTGGACTGACAGACCACGCGGTCCACGATCTCGAGGTCCGCGTTGCTCTTCATCCACCGCGTCACGTTCTCGCCGAGCTCCTCGCGCTCCTTCGCCTTGGTTGCAGAGAAGACCTTCACGCCCGTGAACATGCTCCCTCCCTCCAACGCCTTCACTCGCGGCGGAGGATAACCACGCGGATGGATTGGGTGTCAAAACGGAGTCGGGTCCCCCGAGACGCCCCGGCGGTCGGGGTTCCCGGAGGGGTGGGCATGCATAGCTTGCGTCGAAGTCGCTGGCGGGCGTCATGTCCTCGTGCACGGCGCGCTGGGCGGGAGTGGGCGACGGGGGAGAGTCTCGTGGACGTCAAGACCAAGAAGGACATCGCGGTCGACTTCATCAACGCCATCCGGACCATGGATCCAAGCGCGCTCAATGCGCTCATCCTCAAGGAGGCGGGGGAGGACCTCGCGCAGTTCTTCCTCTCCTACAGCGCCAACCTCATCCAGAAGGACCCGGCGCGGGTGCTCGAGAACACGTCGTCCCTCATGTTGATGGGCTACCTCATCCGCATGCACGAGGAGCGGTCGTCCGGGCGGCAGGGGGGCACCGTCATCCAGGGCTACGCGCAGGCCTGAGTGCGTGCTCGAGGCGGGCACGGTGTCCCTCGACGGGCCGGAGGGGGCCTGTTAAAGCGCCGTGCATGCTGATTGATTTGCACGCGCACTCCTACCTGTCCAAGGGGTGCGACCTCGACCCGCGCAAGGTCCTCGATCGGGCGGCCAGCGTCGGGCTGGACGGTGTGGCCTTCACCGAGACGAACACGCAGGACGGGTGCGACGAGCTGTTCGACCTGGGCCGGCGCTCGCCGGTGAAGGTGTTCGTGGGCCTGGAGCTCGTCACGGACAAGGGCCAGTTCCTCTGCTTCTTCCCGGACCCCGAGCGTGCGCCGGAGCCGGTGCAGCTGTGGGGAAGCAACCGCGAGCGGCCGTGGAGCGCCGAGGAGTGCCTCCCGAAGGTGCGCTCGCTCGGGGCCGCCATCGTGGCCGCCCGGCCCTACGACAGGGACTTCCCCGGCAGCCCGGCGGACGGCGTGCTGGGGCTCAAGCTGCTCTCCGCGGTGGAGGGCTTCAACGCCCGGGTGCGCCCGCAGGCCAACGAGCTCGCACTGGAGGCCGCGGAGACGCTGCAGCTGCCGAGCGTGGGTGGCAGCGACACACGCACCTCGCCGGATGAGGTGGGCCTCGGCGCCACGTTCTTCCGGGAGCCCGTGCGCAGCCAGGCGGAGCTGGTCCAGCGTCTGCTCGGAGGCACCGGCTTCTGGGCCGTGGCGGCCGGCGAACTGCCCCGGCTCTCGCGCCCGGGCGAGGCACGCGAGAAGCTCAAGCGTGGCGGCAAGGGCAAGCAGCGCCGTCGCCGCCGCGGAGGCTGAAGGCTCACCTCGCGGCCGGGTCCACCACGTCGGTCACGCGGCCGTCCTGGAGCTTGGCCTTGCGCCGCCCACCGGGAAACTCCCACGTCTCCACGCGGACCCCGCCCTGGAACGCTCGCTGGACGCGTGCGGGCGGGCCCCAGGACATGGTGAGCGCCTGCTCGGACATGCCGGGGACCGCGCGCTTGGCGAGCACGGCCTCGCGCACCGGGGCGGAGAAGGCGGTCAGCACCGACGATGGGTCCTCCGTGGTGAGGTAGCGCTCGAGGTTCGCGGAGAACTCGGCCTCGGTGCGCACCTCCTCCGGGAGCACGAGGATGAGCGGCGTTTCCCCCTTCACGCCCTGCACCTGGAGGTAGACCCATGTCTCCGTCCGGGGCGTCGTCACGAGGCGCTCCGCCACGGCGAAGGAGGTGGGGAACTCCACGGACTTGACGCGGACCCTGCTCCCCGCTGGAGCCACGGCCTCCACGGGCCCGGGGTTGATGGGCTTTCCGGTGAGGTCGTTCAACAGACGCACGTCCTCGGGCAACACCGGCGTCAGGAGCCGCTTGCTCCCGTCACCGAAGAAGGGCGTCACGTAGAGCGACTGGCGCAGGTAGCGCGGCGTGCTCGCCTCGGTGAACTGCTTCTCGAGACGGGTCCGCGTCTCGGGCTCGAGCGTGGTGAAGGTGGCGCAGCCCGTGGTCAGGAGCGCCAGGGCGAGGAGGCCGGATGTGGTGGTGCGACGCATGGGTGTCATGTCCTCAGAATGCGAGTGCAAAGGTCCGCGTCATGGTGCTTCCGCGTTCTTCCAGCCCCGGCGCAGCTGCCCAGCGGACCGCGCGCTCGCGCGTCCGCTCGATGATCTGCTCGCCCCCGGCCTTCCCATACGCGTCCAGACCCTGGATAACGTGAGAGGCGACGAGGCCCAGGTAGAGCAACCGGAACGGAGGGCCCACGAGCGATGCCAGGATGGTGGCCGTGGTGATGATGGCGAGGTCCACCACCAGGAAGAGCACGAAGCCATTGGTGTCCCGCGCCACGAGGTGCCCCGTGCCGAAGCCCACGATGAGGCCGAGCAGGAGCGCCACGAGCTGACGGGTGTCGCTGCTGACGGCTCCGCCCGCATCGAGCGGGAGCTCCTGCGTCCCCGCTCGTCCCACGAGCGCGTCCGCTGCGAGGGCATCGAGACCGGGCGCTGTCGCCGCCGGAGTCGCCGCGGCCTGGACGGTGCGCGCGGTGCGCTCCGTGTAGACGCGCACGACGCTGACCGAACGGTCCGCCGCGGGGGAGGGCGAGACCGCGAGGGTTGCAACCAGCAGGCTGGACAGCAGCAAGGTGGGCCTCCCCGGTTCGTTGGAGGCCCATCAGATTAGGAGATGCCGCCCTGGACGGCTAGCCCTTGTCGCCGGAGGCCGCGGCCGGCTTGGCGTCGGAGGCGCTGCTGCTGCTCGCGCTCGAAGACGTGCTGCTGCTCG
>JAKEEX010000470.1 GCA_022616315.1 Myxococcaceae bacterium | reverse complement strand
CGCCCGCGGGCCAGACGCAGTAGCCCCACACCAGAAGCGCCTTGTTCGCCGGGGCCCGAAGGTCGTAAGACCTCGGGCCCCTCTTCATTTCATGGCCGCAACCGACCCCAGGAATCCGCGCTACCGCCCGTTCCGCGCCGCGGTGTACGCCGTGTACCTCACGGTGGTGACGGCCTTCTGCCTGCTCGTCATCGTCGGCGTGGTGCGCTCGGTGCGCCGGATGACACCGGACCGCCCGCCTTCACCCGACACGCTCCTCACGCCGCGCGAGTGCGTGGAGGGCGCGCAGGCCCTCTTCGACGAGCTGGAGACGGCCCGCCGGTCGCTGGAGCGGGGCGAGGACGAGTCGGAGGCGCGCGGGGCGGCGGAGCGCTGGAGCGACTTCCGGGTGGCCTGGCTCGCGAACCTCCGTGGGCTCGAGGCCCGCTGTGCGCCCGAGGCACGGAGCCGGGTTGTCCTGCTTCCCGTTTTCCAGGACCTCGAGCGCGTGCTGGACCTCTACACCACGCACGCCGTGCAGTACGCCGGCGAGGTGGGCCCGACGGTGGACCGCCTGCGCGAGGACCTGCGGGCTGCGCGGCGTGACCCGTCCATGGGCCGGCTGCCCTGAGGACCTCCCCGCGCGCCATCCACGTCAGCGCGTGGGCAACACGACGCTGTAGTTGCCCGTGGCGTCGGTGACGGTCTCGCCGAGCAGCAGGTGTGACGCTCCACCCGAGGTCAGCCGGTAGACACGCACCGTTGCGAAGGCGGCTGCACCGGCTCCGGCGCCGCTCGTGTACCGGACGCTCCCGCGCACGGTGATCCCCTTGCGCAGTCGCGTGGGGTCCATCTGGAAGGTCGCGGGCGCCCCCGAGGTGGCAGGAACCGCCGGCACTGCCACGAGCTGGCTCATGCGCGGCAAACCACCTGGCGGCGAGTAGTCCAGCCGGTAGTGCCCCGGGTCGAGCGCGAGGAGGAGCCGGCCGTCGGCGTCCGTCGTCGACGTCGCGCCGAAGGCGGGCAGGGCGAGCCCCGAAAGTGGCGCGAGTGGCACCGCGGTGACGGGCACACTCCCCGCACGCTCTCCCGAGGGAAGCTCGATGACGCCCTGGACGAGCACCTTGTCGGGAACCACGAGGTCGCCGAGCACGGGCTGCAGGGCGGACACGGTGACCTCCGCCTTCAGCACACCGGAGCCGCTGCTTGCAGGCGGCACCACCCACAGCGCCGTGGACCCCGAATAACTCGAGGCCAGCGTCGGGAGCTCGAAGTGGCCGTCAGGCCCGGTGGTGACGCTCGCGCTCTGGAAGGTGCCGCCCCCGCTCACCTCGCCTCGCGCAGACACGACGGCTCCTGCGACGGGCGTCCCCGCGCGGCTCAGCACGCGCCCGGACGTTCTCACCGCACCGCCAAAATCTCCCAGCTCGAGCGTGAGCGGCCCGAGCGCTCCGGTGGGCACGGCGAAGAGCTTGGACGGAACCGGTGACTCGGACGTGGTGCGCGGCGTGGCTCGGATGAAGAACTCCTGGTCCTGGAGCGCTCGTGGGGATACCGAGAGGACGAAGATCGGGGACAGGGGCGGGACGGTGAGGGGCTGGGAGAGCGGCTCCAGCGTTCCCTGCGTGAGCGCCTGGACCTCCATCTCGGCGTCGAGGAGCGACGTCCCCACGGAGACCAGCTGGCCTTGGACGGGGACGAGCGCCGTGAACGCGGGCAGGGGGACCTCCAGCGCGGACTGGGCTCCCGCGTTCACCACCAGGCCGCGCAGCACGTGCGGAGGCAGGCGGGGATCCGCAGGCGTGACGAGCACCGAATACTGCCCCGTCGCCACGGGGACGCTGAAGCGTCCATCTCCCGGCGTGACGAGCGCCTCGAAGCGACGGACGAGGCCCGGGATGACGAGGCTCTCGCCCACCACCCGGACGCTGAGCTGCTGGCTGTAGGGGACGAGCGCGCCCGTGGCGGACCGCTGTGTCACATCCCCGG
>JAKEEX010000469.1 GCA_022616315.1 Myxococcaceae bacterium | reverse complement strand
GGCTCCATCTCGCTCTACCGCGAGCTGCTCTCCCGCAATCCACGCAACGAACAGGCCGCTCAGGCGCTCGAGGGCCTCTACGAGCGGACCGGACGCTTCGAGGAGCTGCGTGAGCTGCTCGGCGGACGCCTCGCCGCGACAGTGGATCCGCGCGAGATCGTGCGTCTCAACGAGCGCATCGGCCACACGCTGTCCGCGTTGCTGAAGCGCCCGGAGGACGCGCTGCCCTTCTACCGGGCGGCGCTCGAGAGGGATCCGCGTCATCGCGCCTCGCTCGAGGCCCTGCGGGACATCCACGAGCAGCTGGGCCGCAAGGACGACCTGGTGGTGGTGCTGCGTCGCCTCGTGCCGTTGCAGGAGGGCAACGAGGGCGTCAAGGCGCTGCGCCTGCGGCTCGCGGAGGTGCTGGGAGAGGTGGGCCGCCGCGAGGAGGCCCTGGACGCGGCCCGTCGCGCGCTGGAGCTGGAGCCCCACTCCCCGACCGAGCTGAACCGCCTCCATGCGCTCTTCGTGGCCCTGGGCGCGCAGACGGAGGCGGTGCGTGCGCTGGAGCTCACCGCCCAGGTGCGGTTCGCCGCGGACGAGCGCGAGCAGGCCTTCGCGGCGTGGTTCGCGGTGGCCGGGCTCTGGAAGAGCGCCGGGAAGCCCGAGAGCGCCGCCGCCGCGCTGGAGCGGGTGCTGGAGGCGGACCCGGCAAACCGCACCGCCTTCGAGCAGGCGACGCAGCTCTATGCCCAGGTGGGGGACTGGCGCGCCTACGCCTCGGCCGCGGACCGCTACGTGCCGCACCTGGTGACGGACGAGGAGAAGGTCACCCTGCTCCACGAGCTCGCGCGCGTGCAGGAGACGCGGCTCGGTCAGAAGGGCGTGGCGTTCCTCACCGCGTGCCGGGCCCTGCAGCTGGACCCCGCCAACGACGGCGTGCGCGAGGAGGTGGAGCGGCTCGCCGACGAGACCGGCTCGCACGAGGAGCTCGCCGCCGTCTACGAGGAGGTGGCGGACGCGGTGCCGAAGGGTCCCCTCGCCGAGCGCCTCTTCATGGTGCTCGCGCGCGTGCAGGACACGCGGCTGAACGACGCCGGGGCCGCCGAGGCCGCGCTCCGGCGCATCCTCGAGTTCGACCCCACCAACCCCGCGGCCCTGGATGCGCTGGCCGCGATGTTCCAGCGCCGCGGCAAGGGCAACGAGTACATCGTGGCGCTCGAGCAGAAGCTCGAGGCCGCGGCCTCCATCGAGGCGCGCAAGGGCATCCTCCTGGAGATCGCGCGCGTCTGGGACGAGCAGCTCGAGGACCCGGTGGAGGCAGCCACCGCGCTCCAGCGTGCGCTCGAGCTCGACCCGGACCTCCAGACGCTGGGCGTCCTCACCCAGCTGTACCGCAGCAACAACGGCTGGAAGGACGTCATCTCCTGCCTCCTGCGCGCGCGCGACCTCTCCGCCACTCCGGAGGACCGCGCGGGCCTCCAGGTGCAGGTGGGCGGCGTGTGGGAGCGGGAGCTCGACGACGAGGAGAGCGCCGTCCAGGCCTACCGCCAGGCCCTGGAGTACGACCCCGGCTCCCGCGAGGCACTCGACGCGCTCGAGCGGCTCTACACGAAGCTGGACCGCCCCGCGGACCTCCTCTCCATCTACGAGCGGCAGCTCGAGCTGACCCAGGACTACCGCGAGCGGGTGAAGGTGCTCTTCAAGAGCGCCGGCATCTGGGAGGACAAGTACCAGAACCTCGAGCACGCGGCGGTCTGCGTCCAGGGCATCCTCTCTCTGGACGCGCAGAACCTGCAGGCCGTGCGCGCGCTGGAGCGGCTGCGGCGCGCACAGGGCAGGTGGGACGAGCTGGTGCAGGCGCTGTCCCACCACATCCAGGTGACGGTGGACCGGCAGGAGCAGGCGGCGCTCTATGTGGAGATGGGCGACGTCTTCCACCAGGGCCTGCGCGCCGTGGACCGCGCGGTCACCACCTACCACCGCGCGCTGGAGCTGGAGCCCGGTCACCGCGGTGCGCTGCACTCGCTCGGGGTCCTCTACGAGCGCAGCGGCAACTGGCCCTTCGCGCTCGAGGTGCTGCAGCGCGAGGCCGAGTCCTGCGGTCGCTCGCCGGAGGCGGTGGAGCTCTTCCTCCGGATGGGGAAGATCCACGAGGACATGCTCCAGGACGTGGGGAGCGCGAAGTCCTGCTACGAGCAGGCGCTCGCGATCGACCCGGGCGCCCTCGCCGCCCTGCGCGCCCTCAAGGGCATCCTCGAGCAGGAGAAGGACTGGGCTGCCTACGAGCGGACGGTGCTCAAGGAGGCCGAGGCCGCCACCGAGCCGGACGCCAAGGCCAGCGCCCTCCTCGAGGCAGCGCGCTACCAGGCGGAGACGCGCGAGGACCGCGACGCGGCCACGCCGCTGTGGGAGGAGGCGCTGCGCCACGTGCCGGACCTCGTGGACGCGGCCCGCCCTCTCGTGGACGTGTACACCGGGCGCCAGGACTGGGAGCGCGCGGAGGCCATGCTGGACATCGT
>JAKEEX010000468.1 GCA_022616315.1 Myxococcaceae bacterium | reverse complement strand
TAATTGTCACGTCGCTACCCAAGCGCATGGGGTCTGCCCCAAAAGCATCGCTCCAGAGCAAGGGATTGGGCCACCCCCCTTCGAGCAGAGGTCCCCGTGGGCCAGGGCCGTCCGGGCAGCGACGTCGAGGGACCGGTTGCTCGCGAGGGAGGGCTTCCAGGACAGCTCACGACGGTAGCGATGCGCGAAGCACACGAACCATCGGGGAGCCCCCTACGAGCCCCTCAGGAATCCCCTAGAGCCCCCCGGGCTCACCGGCTCTGCGCCAGGGCCTTGAGCCAGCACACGAGCGCGTGCCACCGGCGCCACCGCGCCCGGGCTGCCCGCTCCTCAGGCTCCGTCCATGGACCCACGCTGTCGCACACGGCGCAGCGCACCCTCTTGCCAACGCTCATCGGGCACCCTCGCCTCTGGGGGCCTCACGGGCCCCCTCGCCTCCCCGGGACGCCGCAGCCGCCTCGCAGCACCGAAGGCCGGGCTGCGGGCGAGGGACGGCGTCCGGGACGCGTCGCGAAGGTATCGACGCGCGAAGCGCACGCACCATCAGGGAGTCCCCGAGGTGCGCCTCAGGAAGCCCCTAGGGCCCCCGGGCTCAGGAAGGCTCGCCCGGTACCAGCCCGTGCCGGACGGCGAGGCGGACGAGGGACGGCACGTCGCGGATGTCGAGGCGCTCCATCACCTGCGCCCGGTGCGCCTCCACCGTCTTCACGCTCACCTGGAGCCGCTCGGCGATGGCGCGGGTGCCGTGCCCCTCCGCGATGAGCTGCAGGATTTCGCGCTGGCGGGACGTGAGGAGCTCGAGGGGGTTGGGGGCCGGCGTCTCCTCGGTGATGCGCAGGAAGCCCTCCACCACTGTCTGCGAGATTGCGGGGCTCAGGTACGTGCGGCCCTGGCGCACCGACTCCAGCGCCACCTTGAGCTCCTCCACCGCCGCGTCCTTGATGAGGTAGCCGGCCACTCCCGCGCGCAGCGCCTGGGCCACGTACTCTGCGGCGGTGTGCATGGAGAGGATGAGCACGCGGGTGGAGGGGCTCACCTTCGCCACCCGGCGCGCCACCTCGATGCCATTGAGCCCCGGGAGCGAGATGTCCAGGAGCAGCACGTCCGGCTGCAGGCGGTCCGCCAGGGCGAGGGCCTCCTGCCCGTCGCCGCACTCGGCCAGCACCTCCACGTCACCGAACGTGTCGAGCAGGGCGCGCAGGCCCGCCCTCACCAGCTGGTGGTCATCCGTCAGCAGCACGCGCATGCACGTCCTCGGTGGAGGGGTCCTCCACGGCAATCACCACTTCTGCCACGACACGGGTCCCCTCGCCGGCGCGGGACGTCACCTCGAAGCGGCCTCCGAGGTCGCGCACCCGCTCCTGCATGCCGAACAGGCCGAAGCTGCGGGAGGTGCTCCCCGCCAGCACCTCCTCTGCGGCGAACCCCTTGCCGTCATCGCGCACCTCGAGGCGGATGGCGTGTCCTGCGGCCTCGAGCCGGACGTCGATGCGCCGTGCGTCGGCGTGGCGCAGGGCGTTGGTGACGGCCTCCTGGATGACCCGGAAGACGACGATGTCGCGCGCCACGCCCAGCGAGGGAAGGGACGCGGCCGAGGTGAAGACGAGGTCCACCCCGCTGCGCTGCGCCACGGCCTTCAGGTAGTTCTCCAGGGCCGCGACGAGCCCCAGCTCGTCCAGCTGGGGCGGCCGGAGGTCGATGGAGC
>JAKEEX010000467.1 GCA_022616315.1 Myxococcaceae bacterium | reverse complement strand
CATCGCGGACGTGCTGGCGCCCGATGGGACGGTGCTCTCACCCGCCGGCACCCTCATCCCCGGCGAAGGGCACGATCAGCACCGCGTCTTCCGGAACCTGGGCGTGTTTGCACAGGGGCACTTCGCCTGGTCGGAGGCCTGGAGCGCCATCGTCGGAGGCCGTCTCGACGTCCAGAACATCTACGGAACCTACCCGAGCTTCCGTGCAGGCCTGGTCTACGCGCCTCCGAAGAGAGCCGTGAGCGCCAAGCTCCTCTACGGCTCCAGCTTCAAGGCTCCCAGCGCAGAGCAGCTGTTCACACAGCCGGCCACGTTCCTGGACATCCAGGGCAACCCGGATCTGAAGCCGCAGACCGCCCACACCTTCGAGCTGGCCGGCGCGCTCGGCGTGGCGGAGCTGGGAGAGGTCTCGGTCAACCTGTTCGCCCTCGGGGTGAACGACCGCGTGGAGTTCATCCAGAAGGCGCTCTTCCTCCAGGCCCAGAACATCCTGCAGGAGTGGGTGGTGGGCGGCGAGCTGGAGAGTCGCTTCCGCCCCTATCCCTCCCTGCAGCTCCGCCTCACGGGCGGTGTGGCGCGCACCGTCTTCCGCTCGGTGGGCCCGCTGCTCACGGGCGCGCCCGAGGTGCACAACCCGCTCTTCCCCCCCTACCAGGTCTACCTGATTGGAGAGCACAAGCTTCCCTGGAGGGGCATGTTGGCCACGCTGGAGCTCGCCTGGATTGGCCCGCGCGGCGCATCCCAGTCCAACGCGCTGTTCCTTGGAGCCGACTACCAGGTGCCGGGTTTTCTCTTCACGGCCGCGGCGCTGGCGCTTCCGGAGCAGCAGCTGTTCGGGGACCGCAAGACCCGCGTCGCCCTCCGGGTGACCAACCTGTTCAACCAGCCGTGGGTGGAACCTGGCTTCGGAGGCGTGGACCTTCCCAACCAGGGCATCACGGCCATGCTCACGGTGGTCCAGTCGCTATGAAGCGCTCCGTCCTCCTGGCGGTCGTGGGACTGCTCCTGGTGGGGTGCCCTCGCGCTCCCCCGACCGAGACGCTCGCCATTGGCAGCATCATTGCGACCACCGGGCCGAACTCGCCCCTGGGCATCGAGGAGCTGGAGGCCATCACCCTCGCGATGGAGGAGATCAACGCAGCGGGTGGAGTGCTCGGGCTCCCGCTGGAGGTCGTCAATCGCGACGACAGATCGGACCTGGGCAGGGGCGTGGCGGCCGCCGAGGGACTGGTCCAGTTGCGCGTCCCGGTCATCATCGGAGCGGCCTCGAGCGAGGTCACCCTGGCCGTCTTCGAGGTGACGAGGGATGCGCGGGTCGTGCAGATCTCCGGGACGTCCACGTCGACGCTCCTCACCACCGCGGCCGATGACGGGTACTTGTTCCGCACCTGCCCCTCGGATGAGCTCCAGGCGAGGCTCGTCGCCCAGCGCGCCGCGGGGAAGCCCTTCCAGCGCGTGGCGATCATCTACCTCCCGGGCGCCTACGGGCTCGGCTTCGCGAACAAGTTCGAGGCTGACTTCACCGCGCTGGGCGGCACTGTCACCGCCCGGAGGGAGTACGCCGAGGGCCGGAGCAGCTACCTGGACATCCTGACCGAGGTCTACGCCACGGACCCCGAAGCCATTCTCCTCGTGGGCTTTCCCGTCGACGGCGCGCAGATCATCCGGGACTACCTCACCAACTTCGCGGCGAGGGGCACGTTCTGGTTCTTCACCGATTCGCTCGAGGCCACGGAGTTCGTCACCGGGGTGGGCGCGGGCAGCTTCGACTTCGGTCACGAGGGCTCCTCTCCAGGTGCGACCACGGGCGAGCCCTACACGACGTTCCAGACCGCGTACACGCGCAGGTTCGGGGCGGCCATCGTCAATCCCATCAACATCAGCTCCTACGATGCGGTGTACCTGGCGGCGCTGGCGATGGAGGCGGCGGGCACGGCGGAGGGGACGGCGGTCCGGGACAATCTCGTCGCGGTCTCCCGGGTTGGGACGCCGTTCGGGCCCACGCAGTACAGCGAGGCCGTGACGGCCCTCCGAGAGGGGCAGGACATCGACTACCAGGGCGCTTCGGGGCCAGTGGACCTGGACGCCAACGGAGACGTGGTCGCGCCCTACCACCTCTGGAGGGTCTCCGGCGGGCGGCTCGAGGTCTTCGAGCCCTCCATCACCCCCTGAGTCGTCTCCTGTCCAGGGCGTCACGGCTCTCCTCGCGTCGTTCCGGTGCTCATGAATCGCTCCATCTTCATCGCCGCGGTGGGCTTGCTCCTGGGAGTGGGGTGCCCCCCTCCCCCCCCGACCGAAACGCTCGCCATCGGCAGCATCATCACGACCACCGGGCCGAACTCGCCCCAGGGCATCGAGCAGCTCGAGGCGGTGACCCTCGCGGTTGAGGAGATCAACGCCGCGGGTGGCGTGCTCGGACGCCCGCTGGAGCTCGTCAACCGCGACGATCGCTCGGACCCCGGCAGGGGCAGGGCCGCTGCCGAGGCACTGCTCGCGCTGGGCGTCCCGGTCATCATCGGGGCGACCGCGAGCGAGGTCACCCTCGCGGTCTCCGAGTTGACCCGGGACGCGAAGGTCGTCCAGATCTCCGGCTCGTCCACCTCGCCGCTCCTCACCACTGC
Source organism: Myxococcaceae bacterium (assembly GCA_022616315.1). Classification (GTDB taxonomy): domain Bacteria; phylum Myxococcota; class Myxococcia; order Myxococcales; family Myxococcaceae; genus JAKEEX01. Next base: position 4,007 of record JAKEEX010000467.1, on the reverse strand, counting down.
GGCCGATGACGGGTACCTGTTCCGCACCTGCCCGTCCGACGACCTGCAGGCCGAGCTCGTCGCCCACCGCGCCGCGGCCAAGTCCTTCCGGAGGGCGGCGGTGGTCTACGTCCCCGGTGCGTACGGGCTCGGCTTCGCGGACGCCTTCACGACCGCCTTCACGGCGCTGGGCGGCACGATCACCGTCCGGAAAGAGTATGCCCTGGGCCGGAGCAGCTACCTCGACCTCCTGACCGAGGTCTACGCCACGTCCCCCGAGACCATCCTCCTGGTGGGCTACCCGGTCGACGGCGCGCAGATCATCCACGACTACCTCACGAACTTCTCGGCCCGGGGCACGTTCTGGTTCTTCACCGATGGGCTCGAGGCCACGGAGTTCGTCACCGGCGTGGGCGCGCACAGCTTCACCTTCGATCACGAGGGGACAGGGCCGGGAGCCACGGCCGGGGCGCCCTACACCACCTTCCAGACCGCGTTCAGGCGCAGGTTCGGGAGGGACATCGTCAATCCCATCAACATCAACGCCTACGACGCGGTGTTCCTGGCGGCGCTGGCGATGCAGGCCGCTGGCCAGGCGGAGGGCACGGCGGTCCGGGACAACCTCGTCGCGGTCTCCCGGGACGGGACCCCCTTTGGACCGACGCAGTATGGCGAGGCCGTGGCGGCGCTCCGCTCCGGGGACGACATCGACTACCAGGGCGCCTCCGGTCCGGTGGACCTGGACGCCAACGGAGACGTGGTCTCGCCGTACCATCTCTGGCGGGTGTCCGACGGGAAGCTGGAGATCTTCGAGCCCTCCATCATTCCCTGAGTCCCGCGCCGCGGACGACCGCTGTCTCGCTGGACGCTTCCCTTGCCTCGCGTGTGCTCCGGTTCCGAGGGACGCGTGGCCTTCGGCGCCGTGGCACGCGACCTGCTCGGGCGTGCAGGCACGACCGGACGGCCAAGAACGCCGGTCCGGCGGACGCGCCACTGACGGCGCGGGCGAGTGGGAAGGGAGGCGGGAGTCATGCTGATGGCCGGCAAGCGTCTGGCGGTGTTCTCCATCCGCGAGAGCAAGGGCGGCAGCATCTGGGTGCGCGCGGGCACTGCGTTCGTGAACAAGGACGGTTCGCTGAACGTGTTGCTCGACGTGTTGCCCCTCGACGGCAAGCTGCACGTGCGCGAGGCCGCGGAGCGCAAGGACGCCGCGGGCGCTCTGGGCGCCGGGGCCTCGCGCTACACGGAGACAGCGGTCCAGGCGGAGGGCCACTGAGGTGGCGGGGCGGACGCTGGGGCTCCTCGCGCTGATGCTCCTCCTCGCTGGGCCCGCGTCGGCCGGCGCGAGCGGGGGCCGCGCGGAGCTCACCGGAGTGGTCAACCTCAACGCCGCCACGCTCGAGCAACTGGATGCGCTGCCGGGCGTGGGGCCGAAGGCCGCGCAGGCCATCCTCGCCTACCGCGCGCGGAAACCGTTCCGCCGCGTGGAGGAGCTGGTGCGGGTGAAGGGTATCGGGCTCAAGCGGCTCGAGCAGTTGCGTCCCTACGTGGCGGTGGGAGGTGAGACGACGCTGAGGCGTGCACCGGCCGGCAAGGAGGTCGCGCGACGCTGAGGGGAATGGGGGCAGTGCAGTGGCCCTCGATGTGGCGCTCCGGACCGGTGGGGGAGCCGGTCCGGGGCGCCTGTTTTTCTCGGAGTCTGACGCTGGGGATCGTTGACGTCGCCGTCCACGTCCACGACCACGACCACGACCACGGCGTCGTCGTGCTTCGAGCGGGCGGTCAGTCCCCACCCTTCAGCAACGCAGCCTTCAATCCACTGCTGATAGGGCGGGGTCCCAGCCACGCAGAGAAGAGCGCGTCCGCGAAGTCCTTGCCGGGAACCGTCAGCACCGTTCGCCCGTTGTGCGAGATGACCGTCCCTTCGCCCGGAACGTACGTCATGGCGAGCGACTCACCCGCGCGCACCGCGGGCAGTGCCTGCAGCAGCTGCTCGATGCGCTCGGACAGCTCACCCAGCGACCCGCGCGCGTTCTGCCTCAGTCCCACGCGCACCGCGTGGCTCAGCTGAGCATTGGACAGCCCGCGCTTGAACCAGAACTCCAGGTGCTTCTTCTGCTCCGAGCGGATGGCCTCCCGCGCACTCCGCGTCGGCTCCTCCATGTAGAGGCCCGTCACGTGGACATCGAAGACGAAGCGCCGGGCCAGCCCCGCACCGTTGAGCGGGAGCTGCTCGCCCTCCACCTCCACGGAGCTCGGCACCTCCACGCCCGCGACGCGGTGCGCCGCCAGCCCGGCTGTCCCCCACAGCACGAGGAGCAGCGCCACTCCTCTCCCCCACGGCCGGCACGTGTGTCTCATGGTGGAAAAGCTGGGGCCGGCCTCGCCCCGTGTGAGCGGCCGTGCGGGCGAGCCCCGGTGGGCCACCCCGCCCCTCATGGAATGGACGCGGGCACCGCCAGGGATGGCATCCTTCCACTTCCGGTCCCTCCCACCGGGGACCGGGGCCGGAAAGTGAATGGCCTCGTGCGCCAGGGAGTGAGCAGCGCGCCGACCCACCCTATAACTGCCGGGAAGGCAGATGCCCCCTCCCCGGTTGCCGGCCCCACAGGCCCCCCCGTGACGCCCGAGATCCACTCCTCTCCCCCCATCGCGGCCCCGCCGGAACCCCCTCCCGCGGCGAGCGCGCCCGCGCTGGACGGACACGCCCACCTCCTCCGGGAGGTGCGAAGGCTCCAGCGTCGCCGCCTGTGGCTCCAGGGCGCGCTGTGGGGCGGGGGTGCCACGCTCCTCCTGGCGCTCGTCGCCGGGCTCCTCGGGGCCAGCTGGCCTGGAGCTGGCCGGGCCATCCTTCTCCTTGCCCCCGTCGCGGGTGCCGTGGCTGCAGTGGTCTTCGGCGTCGGCCTCGGCTTGCGCACGGTCGGGGACGACAGTCGCACGGCACGCCTCGTCGGCCAGCGGATGCCGTCGCTCTCGCTGGACGTGCTGGCCGCGGTGGAGCTCGAGCGGGCGCTCGCGCAGGGCGCGGTGGCGTTCTCGCCGCAGCTGGCGCAGGCGTTTCTCGCCTCGATCTCCGAGCGCGCCCGTGCGGTGCGCGCGGACCAGGTGGTGGACCGCCGTCCGCTGCAGCACGCGACGTGGGGAGTCGCTGGGGCGGTGGCGCTGGCCGCCGCCGTGGGCCTCCTCGCGCACGAGCGACTGCGCGCGGGCTTCACGCGGTCACTCGCGACGGCGGCTGCACCGGAGCTCGTGGCCGAGCGCGAGCCCATCACGGGCGACGTGGAGCTCACCTACCACTACCCCGCGTACACCGGACTGTCCCCCCGCACCGTGGCAGGCACCCGCGGCGACATCTCTGCTCCCGCAGGCACCGAGGTGAAGCTCCAGACGCGCAGCGACCGCGCGGTGGAGCGTGCGGAGGTGGTGGTCAACGGCCAGCGCCTTCCGCTCGTGGTGGAGGGAGGGCGCGGCTTGAGCGGCAAGCTGCTGGTGGACAAGCCGGGCAGCTACCACTTCGCCTTCCTGGACCGAAAGGGCCGCGAGGTGGCGCGCGGCCCCGACGTGCCGGTGGTGGTGGAAGCGGACGCCGCGCCGCAGGTGCAGCTGCGCGCCCCCGTCGAGGAGCTGGAGATCGACCCCGGCGAGACGGTGGAGCTGCGGTGGGAGGCCTCGGACGACTACGGCCTCTCCGCGCTGTCGCTCGTCTTCCGCGCGCCCGGCGCAACCGGGGAGACTCGCGTGCCCCTTCCACGCGACGACGCTCGGCGCACACGGGGCAGCTACACGTGGGACCTCGCGGGCCTCCAGCTGCGTCCGGGGGACCGCGTCACCTACTTCGTGGAGGCGCGCGACAACGATGCGGTCGCGGGCCCCAAGCCCGGTGTGTCGCGCAGCCAGGTGGTCAAGCTCTACAGCGCCGCGGAGAAGCGCCGGCTCGCGCTCGAGAAGGCCGCCGCCCTGTGGGAGCGGCTCGTGGGCCACCTGGGTGACAGGCTGGAGGGCCCCGAGCGTGAGCGCCGACGGGACGT
>JAKEEX010000466.1 GCA_022616315.1 Myxococcaceae bacterium | reverse complement strand
GTCAGGTTCCGCGACTCGGCGAGGGACGTCTCGAGAGACCTGCTCTGGTCGTCGAGGAGCGCGTTCAACGTCTCGCGTTGCGCCGGGCTGGCGTCGGTGCGCGTGAGCTGCTCGGGCGCCGTCTTGAACACGCCTTGCCGCGCCACGTCCCACTTCACACCGATGGCCTCCATCGTGCCGCCCAGCAGCATCGTGCTCGCCGCCAGGCCGTTGATCGCGAGTGTGGCCTCCGGCACCGCGAGCACCTGGTCCGCCGCGGAGGCCACCAGGTACGTGGCGTCATCCGCGCGGAGGAGCAGGGCGAAGACCTTCTTCCCCTTCGCGCGCAGACGCTGCACGGCGTCCCGTAGCTCCATTGCACGGCCGAGCCCCACGTCCGGAAGCCCTTCGAGCTTGAGCACCACTCCATTCAGGGTGGGGTCGCGCTCGGCCTCCTCGAGGTAGCGCAGCGTGCGGAGGAATGGGTCAACGCCGGCGCCGAGCCCGAGCAAGGCGAGCACACCGCCGCCACCGGAGGTCAGCTGGCTCGCGAGGTCCACGACCGCGACCGTTCCACCTCCGACGGTCACGCCGGGATAGGGCTGCGCGGACGCGCGCACCGCGAAGATTTGATCCATTCCCGCGATGCTCGCACCCGGTGCGTAAGTTGCCCCGAGGAAGCGCGTGTCCACCGTGAGCCCGAGCTGCCCACTCAGCTCGCTGTCCAGGCCGAAGCCCCGGGAGACGCCGGCCCCGAGTGCGAGACCGCGAACGAGCCTCTGCTGCAGCGTCAGCGTGAGGCGGCTGTCTCCCACCGCCTCCGGGTCCACCTGCCAGTCCAGCGCGAGAGTGGTGCCATCCCCGAACGGCCGCGCCCCGACGGCCGCCTGGAACGTGCGCGGGAGGAAGAAGTCCCCCGAGCGCGGAGCGTTCACGTCGTGCGCGACCAGCGCCAGGGAGAGGAAGTCAGAGGGACGCGCCGTCAGACCCACGTCGAACGCGGACAGCCGGCGCAGCGCCTCGTTTCCCGAGGAGTACAGCGACCACCCGCCCCCGAGCGAGAACGCCGGCGAGCCGAGCGACAGGGCCCACGTCGTCTTGCGATAGAACGGCGCGCCGCCCCCGCTCAGCCACTCGAAGGAGACGCCCGCGCCGAGGCTGCGAAACAACGTGGTGCCCAGGTAGAGGCCGTTGCCCACCAGGTCACGAGCGCTGTTCTGCTCGTGGACGTAGAAGAGCTGCGGAGCCCCGACGAGGGTCAGTCCCGCGGGGTTGACGATCGCCGCGGTGGCCTCGTCCACGAATGACGCGGAGGTGGGAGGGAGCGCAACGTCCCTCGGAGGGCCTCCGGCGCTGGTGACGGTCTCCGTCTGCGCGAGCGCGAAGGCTGGGACGAGGACGAGGAACAGACCGGGAGTGCGCATGGGGTGCGCACTTTAGCGGCACAGCCCCCTCACCCTTTTCCCCTCTCCCAGGGGGAGAGGGGAGTGGGGAATTTTAGACGTCCAGCTCCTCGGCGTCTTCCACCTCACTGGCGCGCTCCATGATGGCCTTGAAGCGTGCGGAGACGTCACGGCCCATCAGGTCATTGATGATCCGGTCCGTCATCAGCGCGTCGTCGATGGTCACCCGCAGGGCGTTGCGCTGGTTCGGGTCGAGCGTGGTCATCTTGAGCTGCTCGGGGTTCATCTCGCCCAGACCCTTGAAGCGCATGATGTTGGGCTTCGCGTTCCCCTTCAGCTTCTCCTTGAGGATGCGGTCGCGCTCCACCTCGTCCAGCGCCCAGTGCGTCTCCTTGCCGATGTCCACGCGGTACAGCGGCGGCTGGGCGATGAAGATGTTGCCGTTCTCGATGAGCGGCCGCAGGTGCCGGTAGAAGAACGTGAGCAGCAGCGTGGCGATGTGGTTCCCGTCGCTGTCCGCGTCCATCAGCAGGAACACCTTGCCGTAGCGCAGCTTCGTCGCATCGAAGTCCTTGCCGATGCCGCAGCCCAGCGCGCTGACGATGTCCTGCAGCTCCTTGTTTCCGGCCACCTTGTCGCTGGAGGCCTGCTCGGCGTTGAGCACCTTGCCGCGCAGCGGGAGGATGGCCTGGGTGCGGCGGTCGCGGCCCTGCTTCGCGGAGCCACCTGCCGAGTCACCCTCCACGATGAACAGCTCGCTGTCCGCCGGGTTCGTGGACGAGCAGTCCGCGAGCTTGCCGGGGAGGTTGAGCCGGTGGCTCACCGCCGTCTTGCGGCTCACCGCCTGGGAGGCCGCACGGCTCGCCTCGCGCGCACGCGCCGCGAGGATGATGCGCGCCACCACGGCCTCGGCCACCGACTTGTTGTCGTTGAGCCACTTCTCCAGCGCGGGCCGCACCGTGCCGTCCACCTGGGCTGACACCTCGGGGTTGTTCAGGCGGCCCTTCGTCTGCCCCTGGAACTGCGGCTCCACCACGTACGTGGACAGCAGGGCGGTGATGCCCTCGCGGATGTCCTCGGCGGTGAGCGTCACGCCCTTGGGCGTCAGCTCGTGCGTCTCGATGTAGTTGCGCACCGCCTTCACCACCGCGCTGCGCAGGCCCGCCTCGTGCGTGCCGCCGTTGGGCGTGGGGATGCCGTTGACGTACGAGCGCAGGTGCTCGTCCGTGGCCTCGGTCCAGACGAGCGCCACCTCCATCCGCGCGCCCGTCTCGCGCTGCAGGTAGAAGCTCGGTGCGTTGGCCGGCACGGACGGCTTGCCGCGCTCGCCCACCACCTTGGTGAGGTACTCGGAGATGCCGCCGTCGTGCTTGTAGGAATGCACGGCCTCCGGGGACTGCGTCTGGTCGCGGAAGACGACCGTCATCCCCTTGTGGAGGTAGCTCTTGGCCTCCAGCCGCTCGCGCACGAGCTCCGCGTCGAACTTCTGCTTCTCGCCGAAGATCTCCGCGTCCGGCGTGAAGGTGACGGAGGTTCCGGAGCCGCGCGCGGGGCCCTCCACCTTCAGCGTGCTCGTGGGCTTACCGCGCGAGTACGTCTGGACGTGCTTCTTGCCGTCGCGCTTGACCTCCACCACCAGCTTGCTCGCGAGCGCGTTCACCACCGAGCTGCCCACGCCGTGCAGGCCGCCCGAGTGGATGTAGTTGCCCTGCTCGAACTTGCCGCCCGCGTGGAGCGTGGTGAGGATGACCTCGAGCGCGGACTTCTTGTACTTCGGCATCACGTCCACCGGGATGCCGCGCCCGTCATCCACGATGGTGACGGTCTTGCCGTCCTTGTGGAGCACCACGTCCACGCGGCCGGCGTGGCCGTTGATGACCTCGTCCACCGAGTTGTCGAGGATCTCCCACAGCAGGTGGTGGAAGCCCGAGGTGTCCGTCCCGCCGATGTACATGGCGGGGCGCTTGCGCACGGGCTCCAGGCCCTCGAGGACCTGGATGTCGCTGCCGCTGTAGCTCTGCTTCCTGGCTGCCATCGCGCGTCAGTCCTTCTTCTCGGGGAGGGGGATGAAGACCACGGGCTGGGCCACGGCCTTCACCGCGTCCCTCCGCGACATTTCGTGGCCCTTGCCGCCGCGGCCCGTCACCCCGTACTTGAACGGGGACAGGGTGAGCGTGCGGCCCTTCTCGGTCTCGAGCTGCAGCTTCGCGTCCTTCTCGCTCGGGGCGGCGGTGAGGAAGGCCACCACGCGGTCGCCTTCGGCCACCTTGATGACGGTGACGCCACGGCCCGGGCCGGCGAGCTCGTTCACCTCGGCCGCCTTGCACACGAGGGCGGCCGTCTTCTCCGTCACCACCGCGAGCAGGTCGCGGTCGCCCACGGGGCGGACGCCGATGAGCTCGTCACCCTCGGCCGGCCTGGCGTAGCGCCGGCCGGCGCGGGTGGAGAGCTCCGTGTGCGGCGCGAGCGGGAAGCGGAGGCCGAAGCCATTGCGGCTGACCGCCATCATCCGCTCGGGCTGCGGCAGCCGGGCGTCGAGCGAGAGGGCGCCGACCACGCGCTCGCCGTCGTCGAACTTGAAGAGCTTCTGGACCGGGTCGCCGTAGCCGGAGGAGGCGGGCACGTCGTTGAAGCGGGTGACGTACGCGCTGCCGTGGCTGCTGAAGAACACCAGGTTGCTCTTGAGCGAGCCGGCGACCACCGCCATCACCTCGTCGCCCTCGCGCAGGCG
>JAKEEX010000002.1 GCA_022616315.1 Myxococcaceae bacterium | reverse complement strand
TTGCCCACTGCGGCTCGGCCGCGGGATCCACGGCGTCGCCATGCTGTGCGGCGGGGTCCGTCGCCCAAGCTTGCTGAGCTGCGGGGTCCGTCGCCCACGCTTGCTGAGCGGTGGGGTCCATCGCCCACGCCTGCTGTGCCGAAGCGTCCTCGGCGTACGCTTGCTGAGCGGCCGGATCCATACCCCAGGTCTGCGGCGCCGCTGGAGCCATCGCCCACGCCTGCTGCACGGAGGGGTCTGCGGTGTAGGCCTGAGGGACGGAAGGGTCCAGGGCGTAGGCTTCCTGGGCGGCAGGGTCCAGGGCCCACGCGTGCTGTGCCGCCGGATCCACCGCCCACGGGCCCTGGAGGGAGGGGTGAAGCGCAGAGCCCTCCGCGGGCCATTGAGCAGCGGCGTACCCGGCTGGAGCAGCGGGAGCGTAAGTCTCCACCGGAGCGGGCATGCCGAGCTGGTTCCGGAGCGCCTGGAGCCGGTTCTCCTCCTCCGGCATCAGTCCTCCCGCCTTCCTCTTCTCCTCGAGGAAGCGCACCTCGCTCCGCGCCGTGTACGTATCTGACATGTGTCCTTGCTGAGCCCGGACGCGCCGCCACGGGGAGGGTCGCGACCGGCCGCCGAGTCTAGGGGGTGCCGGGAGAGGGGTAAACGTTGCTGACGCGCGGCAGGCTGCTCACCTAGGCATTGGGGCGTCGGATGGGCCCCACCTTCGCCTTCGTGGCGCGGAGGTAGTCCGCCGGTGCGAGCACCAGCTGGGTGCCCCGAACGCCCGCGGAGACCGCCACCTCCGTGTGGGCCTCCATGGAGACATCCACATACACCGGGTACTCCTTCTTGCCACCCAGGGCCGTCACCCCGCCGCGGATGTACCCGGTGAGGGGCTGCACCTCCTTGAGGGCCACCGGCTCCACCTTGCGGTCCCCTGTGAGGCGGGCGAGCGCCTTGAGGTCCAGCTCGGCGTCCCCGGGCACGACGGCCAGGCAGACGCCGTGGCGGTCACCGCGGACGACGAGCGTCTTGAAGACACGCTCCGGGGGCATGCCCACCTTGCGCGCCACGGTCTCCGCGGAGAGGTCCTCCGGGTCCACCTCGTACTCACGCAGGCTGTAGGGCACGCCGAGGCCGTCCAGCAGCCGCGCGGCGTTGGTCTTCACGGGGACGCGCCCCCGGCCACGGAGGCCGGAGCGAGCTCCAGGCGGACGGCGCCGTCGGAGGGTGCCGCGCGACGCACCTCGAAGTGGGGCCCAAGAGCGCTCCGCAGCTGCGCCACCCCCGTGCCGGGCGTGGGCCGACCGGAGGCCACGAGAGTGGACTCGCGCACCTGCACGTCCAGCTCGGTGAGGAGCGGGGAGGGACCGGCGAGAGCACGCGCCGCCGCGAGCGCCTGCGCCCGTGTCTCGGCCGCGCGCGCGGCCAGGTCCTGCAGCGCATTCACACGCCACTGCAGGGCGCCGCGCTCATCCAGGACGTCCGGCAGTCGCTCCCGCACCTCGGTGATCCGTGCCTCCACCGCGCGCAGGCGCGAGAGGCGCTCGCGGTTCCACGGCATCACCCAGCCGATGGGCGAGGGGCGCGGCGCCGGGGGCGGCTCCTCCGTGCTCCCCACGTGGACGCGCGCCTCCACCGCGTCCCCATCCACCCGCAGCATGCTCACCGCCACACCCGGCTGGGTCTGCCCGAGCGCCAGGAGCCGCTCGCCGAACGCCTCGAGCGGCGCCCGTCCCGTCACCACCATGCTGCCATCCTGCTCGGGGACGACGCGCATGCCGGGGAGCGCCGCGAACGCCGCTGCGAGCGCCTCCGCCGTGGGTGCGCTCAGCTGCTGGGACAGCCGCGCCTCGGCGATCTGCAGCTGCTTCAGCTCGCGCAGCTGCTCGTCGCGCGTGGCGAGCACGTGCTCGAGCTGGGCGAGCTGCTTCTCGGCGGCCTCGCGGCGCTGCTCGAGGTGCTCGCCCTGCTTGCAGCCTGAGAGGGCCAGGAGGGCGAGGAGCCCCGCCATCAGGGTGGTGCCGCGAAGGACCTTGCTCTCTTGTTCGTTTCGCATCTCTCGTTGGCTCTCTCGCGCAGCGCCCCTCGGGGCGTCAGCGCTGCTCGTCGACCTGCCAGGCCTTCTGTCGAAGCGCCGCCACCAGCTGGTCGATGTGCTCGCGCCCACGCGTCTCCAGCGTGAGCTGCACCTCCGCCTCGGCCAGCCCGAGCTTGGTGAAGGCCCGGTCGTGGTGGACCTCCACCACGTTGGCCCCCTGCTCGCCGACGCTCGTGATGAGGCGCGCGAGCGAGCCGGGCCGGTCCGGCACCCGCACGAGCAGGCGCACCATGCGTCCGTCCTTCACGAGGCCACGCTCGATGATGCGGCTGACGAGGCTGACGTCGATGTTCCCGCCGCTGAGCACCACGGCCACCTTGCGCCCGCGGGCCTGCGGAATCTTCCCGTGCATGAGCGCGGCCAGGCCCACCGCCCCGGCGCCCTCGGCCACCGTCTTCTCCCGCTCGAGGAGCGCGAGGATGGCCGCGGAGATCTCCTCCTCGTCCGCGGTGACGACCTCGTCCACGTAGCGCTGCACCAGCTGGAACGTGAGCGAGCCGGGCCTGCGCACCGCGATGCCGTCCGCGATGGTGGAGGCCGCATCGAGCTCGCGCACCTCGCCCGCGTCCAGCGACACCTTCATGCTCGGCAGGCTCGCGGTCTGCGCACCGACGACGCGGATGCGCGGGTTGGTCTCCTTCAGCGCGCAGGCGACCCCGGCGATGAGCCCGCCCCCACCCACGGGCACCACCACCAGCTCCAGGTGGGGGTTCTGCTCGATGAGCTCGAGCCCGATGGTCCCCTGGCCGGCAATGACGGCCAGATCATCGAACGGGTGCACGAAGGTGCGCTGCTCGAGCTCCTCCAGGCGGCGCGCCTCGAGGTAGGCCTCGTCGAAGTTGGCCCCGTGCAGCACCACCTCCGCCCCGAAGCCACGCGTGCGCGTCACCTTGATGAGCGGGGTGCGCTCGGGCATGACGATCTTCGCGGAGATGCCCAGCCGTCCCGCGTGGTAGGCGAGCCCCTGCGCGTGGTTGCCCGCGGACGCGGCGATGGTCCCCCGCGCCCGCTCCTCGGGCGTGAGCAGGAGGAGCTTGTTGAGCGCCCCCCGCTCCTTGAAGGAGCCCGTGCGCTGCAGGTTCTCCAGCTTCAGGTAGAGCTCCGCGCAGCCGGACTGCTCCGTGAAGTGCTCGGTGCGCGGACAGGGGGTGACGTAGACGGCGTCGCCCATGCGGCGGGCGGCGGCTTCGATGTCCTCGAGGGTCAGCATGGGATTCAGGGAGGGACGCACGGGCTCGCTTCCTGCGTCAGAACGACCAGTCGGAGAGGAGGCGCTGGAACTCCACAAGCTCCTCCCGCCGCTTGCCGCGGTCCAGCACATCCACCAGCCGGTCGTTCATGCTGGCCAGGCGGCGGCCGAGGGTCTGCGCGAGGTTGTGGACCACCTTGAGCGCGGACACATTGTCCTCGCCGAGCAGGCGCATGAAGCGGTCCGCGGGGATGCGAAGCAGGCGCACGTCCGACACCGCGAGCACCGAGGAGCTGCGGGGAGCCTGGTTGATGAGGCTCATCTCCCCGATGACGCTCCCCCGGCCCAGACGGGCCAGCGCCTGGTTGAGGCCCGCCGAGTCGCGCTTGAGCACCTCCACGGTGCCCTCGAGCACCACGAAGAGCGCGTCCCCGGCGTCTCCCTCGGCGAAGAGGGTGGTGCCCTGCCGGGCGGGATGCTGGTCCGCGATGCCGAAGAGGACCGCCGCCTCGAGCTCGGTGAGCCCACGGAAGAGCGGCGTCTGCAGCACCTGCTGGAAGAGGGGGCTCGTTGCCATGGGGCGTCTCCTCGTTCGGGCCTTACCTTGAGGCGCGTCAGATACCGCGCAGGACCGTGGCCTTGCCCACCCGCCCGATGGCGAGGATGTAGGCCGCCGTGCGCAGCGGCACCTTGCGGGTGCGCGAGATCTGCGCGACGCGCTCGTAGGCCTCCTTCATGATGCGCTCGAGCTCCGCGTTCACCCGCTCCTCGTCCCAGGAGAGGTGCTGGAGGTTCTGGACCCACTCGAAGTAGCTCACCGTCACACCGCCGGCGCTCGCGAGGATGTCGGGCACCACGAGCACGCCGCGCTTCTCGAGCACGTCGTCGGCGTCCGGGTGGGTGGGCCCGTTCGCGCCCTCGAGCACCATGCGCGCGCGCACCTCCTGCGCGAGGTGGCGGTCCAGCACGTGTCCGAGCGCCGCGGGGATCAGCACCTCGCACTCGGCCGTCAGGAGCTCCTCCTGCGAGCAGGGGCTCCCGCCGGAGAAGCCCTTCACGGTGCCCTGGCGCTTGACGTGCTCGAAGAGGGCGGGGACGTCCAGGCCCGCGGGGTTGCGGACGCCGCCGTGCACGTCGCTCGCTGCCACCAGGAGGCCGCCGTCCTCGTGCACCAGCCGCGCCGTGTGGCTGCCCACGTTTCCGAAGCCCTGGATGGCGAAGCGGCTGCCACGCATGGCGAGCCCGAGGTCGCGCATGACCTCACGGCACACGTACAGGAGCCCGCGTCCGGTGGCGGCGTCGCGTCCCCGGCTGCCGTAGAGGTCCAGCGGCTTGCCCGTCACCACCGCGGGCGCGTGGCCGTGGTACTTGGAGTACTGGTCCATGATCCACGCCATCACCTGGGGGTTGGTGTTGACGTCGGGCGCGGGGATGTCCCGGGTGGGACCGATGACGTCCTGGACCTGGTCCACGAACTTGCGCGTGAGCCGCTCCAGCTCCTTGAGCGACAGCTGGGTGGGATCGCACGTGATGCCGCCCTTGGCGCCACCGAAGGGGAGGTTCACCACCGCGGTCTTCCACGTCATCAGCGCCGCGAGGCCCACCATCTCACCCGGCGTCACCTGCGGATGGAAGCGCAGGCCGCCCTTCATGGGGCCGCGGCTGTTGTCGTGCTGGATGCGGTGGCCGCTGAACGTGCGGATCTCGCCGGAGTCCAGCTCGATGGAGAGCTGGACCCGCACCTCGCGCAGCGGCGTGGAGAGCAGCGTCTCGATGCGCTCCCCCACGTCCATGATGCGGGCGGCCTTGCGGAAAAAGTGGTCTGTCCCCTCGGCAGCGTTCACGCACACGACCCTACCAGATGGCGCGCGCGGGGCACGGTCGAACCTCGCTCCGGAGGCGAGCGGGCAGACAGCCGTCCGTCCAGGTGCCGCGAGCCGGCTATGCTCGGCGCGGGAGCTTCCACTTCACCCTCCAGGAGAGCTTTGGCGGATGAGCGCGGTGACTCAAGACGGAGAGAACGGGGAACGCGAGGGCGGCCTCCTGCCGGAGGGGCGCTCGGACGTGGTGGCGGCGTCTCTCGCCGAGCTGGGGCGCGCCATCCGGGCCCTGCGCGAGGAGCGGGGGATGACCCAGGAGGAGTTCGCCCGCGCGAGCGGCATCTCCGTGAGCTTCGCGAGCCTCCTGGAGCGCGGCGAGCGCAGCCCCAGCTACGACACGCTGGTCCAGGTGGCCGCGGCGCTGGAGGTGACGCTCGCGCAGCTGCTCAGCGGTGTTCCCGGGACGGAAGCGGGTGAGCCCGGCCACGGGCGCCTGCTCGAGGCGGCCCGCGTCTGGCGGCTGACGCGCGGGCAGGTGGACCGGCTGCTCGTCGTGGCGGAGGCCCTCTTCCGGCCCCTGGACGAGGCCGAGGGTCCCCCGCGCTGCACGGAGCCCGGCTGCGAGCGTCCGGTGCTCGCGCGGGGCCTGTGCACGGCGCACTACCACCGCCTTCGCCGCGCCGGACGGTGAGGAGGGCACTTCATGCCCTCCCTCTGCGCTGAAGCCCACCCCGGGCTCAGCGGGGCGGCCGCGCGCGCTCCAACTTGAGCGTCTTGTCCCCGTGGGACTTCCCCGCGAGGCCCTCGAGCGCCGCGACCTGCTCCTCCGGAACGTGGAGGTAGGAGAACGTCTGGCGCAGGTCCACGTGCGCCACGCTGCCCGCGGGAGCGCCGAGCGCCTCGAGGGCCTGCGTGACACCGGCTGCGTCCAGCTGGTCCGCGCGGCCGAGGTTCAGCCACACCCGTGCCTGCCCGGGCTGCACCTCCACCGCGGGCTCCCGCGGCTCACGGCGGTGCTCGCGCCTCGGTGCCTCCCCCAGCTGCGGCAGGGGCAGGCGGCGCTCCACGGTGAGGGTGCGTCCCTGCCACATGCGGCCGGAGATGTCCTCGAAGGGCTGTGCGTCCGCCTCGGCCACGAACGCGTACGCGTACCGCTCCCTCACGAGCACCTTGTTCAGCTTCTCCACCGGCGCGCCCGCGCCTGCGAGCACCTGCTTGAAGCCGTCATCGTCCAGGCCGTCCGCGCTGCCCACGTTCACCTGGAACTTCACCTCGCCGGGGCCGGCTTCCGGGGAGCGCACGGGACGGGGCCTCTCCTCGCCGCGCTCGCCCCTGGGACGGCTCCTCTCCACCTTCAGCACCTGGGCGCCATGGGACTTGCCGGTGAGGGTCTCGAAGGCGGCGGCGTCCGTCTCGGCCACCACCAGGTAGCTGAACGTGGGCCGCAGGTCCGAGCGCACCACCTTGTCGGCGGGCGCACCGGCCTCCTCGAGCATCCGCGTGAAGCCCGCCTCGTCGAGCCCGCCCATGGTGCCCACGTTGAGCCACAGCTTCACCTCGCCGGGGCCGGCCTCCACCGGACCGCGCCGGCGCTCGTCGCGCCTGGGGGCCTTGCGCTCGCGCTCGCGGTCCTCCCGGGTGCGCTCGTCCCGTGCGCGCGTCACCCGCTCCTCGCGCCGCTCCGGCTTGCGCTCGCGGTCCCGCTCGCGCTCCCGCTTGCGCTCGCGGGGGCGCTCCTCCTCCTTCGGCTCGGCCGGCTCGCGCCCCTCCGCCTCCATGGCCCGGCGTGCGCGCTCCATGCGCAGGTGGGTGAAGAAGTACTTGAGCAGGAAGGCGATGAGGTCGTCCGCGTCCGGTCGGCCCTTCAGCTGGGCCGCCAGCCCGAGGTGGCCCTCGTAGACGGCATGTCCGGACTCCTCGCGGATCTCCCGGACGTGCCGCTCGCTCCACATCCGCGACGCCTCCTCGGGGGTGGGCATCTGGCGCCGCTCGAACTTGATGTTGAACTTGCGCTCGAGCACGGTGAGCGTGGACAGCTCGCGCCCGGAGGTGAGGTTGACGGCCGTGCCCTTCTTCCCGATGCGGCCGGTGCGACCCACGCGGTGCAGGTAGACGGCCGGGTCCTCCGGCAGGCTGTAGTTGATGACCCAGCCCAGGCCCGAGATGTCGATGCCGCGCGCCGCGATGTCGGTGGCCACCATGAAGGCCACCTCGCCGCGCTTCACCTTGGCCATCACCCGCTCGCGCTCCTTCTGCGGGAGGTCTCCGTTGAGGACCTCCGAGTCGAAGCCGTTGCGGTTGAGGACCGCGTTCACGAGCGTGGTGTCGTCGCGGGTGTTGCAGAAGATGATGGCGTTCTCCGGCTGCTCCATCTCCAGCGCGTAGATGAGGTTGCGCGGCTTGGGGTAGGCGTCGGAGAGCTCGTAGCGGATGTGGTGGATGTGCTCGACGGTGTAGACGTCCCCGGACAGGAGCAGCGTCTCGGCATCCGTGGTGTAGCGGGTGATGAGCCGCTGGATGTCGGCGGGAACCGTGGCGCTGAAGAGCAGCACCTGCCGGTCCTTCGGGAGCTTGTCGAGGATGCGCGTGACGTCCTCGTAGAAGCCCTGGTTGAGCATCTCGTCCGCCTCGTCGAGGATGGCGGTGTTGCACGCATCCAGCTTGAGGATTCCGCGCTGGATGAGGTCCATCACCCGGCCCGGCGTGCCCACGACGAACTGCGCGCCCGCGGCGAGGGCGTCCTCCTGCGTCTTCATGGAGGAGCCGCCGTAGATGGTGGCCACCTTGATGCCCTTGTGCTTGCCGAGCGCCTGGGCCTCCTCGGCCACCTGGATCGCCAGCTCGCGGGTGGGACACAGGACGAGCGCGCGGACGCGCCGCTCATCCTCGGAGATGCGCTCGAGGACGGGAATGCTGAACGCAGCGGTCTTGCCGGTGCCGGTCTTGCTGCGGACGATGAGGTCCTTTCCGGCGACCACGGGCGCGAAGGCGCGCGCCTGGACGGGGGTGGGACGGGAGTAGCCGCGTTCGGCGATGGCGCGGCGGAGGGGCTCGGACAGGCCCATTTCCTCGAAGCTCACGTCGGCGACGTACTCCTGCGGGAGCGCGGCGGCTTCAGAGGGGGTTCCGACGGAGTCGGGAGAGGTAGGAGTGTCAGTCATCAGGCAGGGGCATAGCTGCCGCGTTATCCCAAGGCAACATGCCGATGAGTGTGGCTAAAAGAGGCGCCATGGCGAATGGGCGGAAGAGGACCAATTCCCGGACTCCGCGGGGTGCGAAACCGCGCGTGCCCGGGCCCACGTCCTCCCCGGTGATAGGCGCCGAGCTGGTGGAGGAGGCCGGGAGCCAGTCGCCCGGGGAGCCGCCCGAGCCCACGCCCGAGGAGCTCGCCGCAGCCGAGGCGGAGCTGCTGGAGGAGCCGGCCCCGAAGCCCCGTGCCCTGGCGCGTGCAGGGGCGGACGCGCTGGCTCCGCGGAGGGAGCCGCTGCAGGCCTACATGGCCGAGGTCTCGCGCCACCCGTTGCTCACCCGGGAGGAGGAGCACGCGCTGGCAGTGCGCCTGAGGGAGACCGGGGACGTGCAGGCTGCGTACCGCCTGGTGGCCTCCAACCTCCGGCTGGTCGTCAAGCTCGCGCACGAGTACCACCGCAATCCGCTGAGCCTCCTGGACCTCATCCAGGAGGGGAACATCGGCCTGATGCAGGCGGTGAAGAAGTACGACCCGTACCGCGGCGTGAAGCTCTCGAGCTACGCGGCGTGGTGGATCCGGGCGTACATCCTCCGCTACATCATGGACAACTGGAAGGTGGTGAAGCTCGGCACCACCGAGGCCCAGCGGAAGCTCTTCTTCAAGCTGCGGCAGGAGCAGGAGCGGCTGCTCGCGCAGGGCTTCGAGGCGAGCCCGCGCCTCCTCGCCGAGCGCCTCAACGTCACCGAGCAGGACGTGGTGGAGATGGACCAGCGGCTGGGCCACGACGAGCTGAGCCTGGACGCGCCGCTGTCCGACGACAGCAACGCCACGCGCGCGGACCGGCTGCTTCCCTCGAGCGCGCAGCCGGTGGACGAGCGCCTGGGCCAGGAGGAGCTCAAGGCCCTCTTCCGGGAGAAGCTCCAGGGGTTCACGCAGTCGCTCGGTGAGAAGGAGCGCTACATCTTCGAGAAGCGGCTGATGGCGGACGAGCCGCTCACGCTCCAGGACATCGGGACGCACTTCGGCGTCTCGCGCGAGCGGGCACGGCAGCTGGAGGCGGCGCTCATCGGGCGGATGCGGGAGTACATGCGCGAGCGCATCCCGGACTTCGACATGGTGGCGCTCGAGAAAGACTAGAGCGGCGTCACCTTCAGGTTGTCGAAGTACAGCTCCGCGTTCCAGCTGGAGAAGCCGAAGCGGTCATGGCCTGCTCCGCGCAGGGGAAGCGGGTCGTCGAACGACATGAACGGCTGCCCGTCGATGCTCCACGCGATCCGACCCCCGCGTCGCTCGATGCGCCAGTGGTAGGTGCGGCTCTGCTGGACCGGGAACGGATTGGCTTCCACGCGCATGTGCGTGCGCTCGGTGAAGACGCCCGTGTTCAGGAGGTCCGCGCGCGGGAGGGCCTGCGCGCGTGCGATGCGCAGGGCGTCCGCCTCGAGCGCCTTCAGTGAGCGGCCGTGCTCGTCCAGACGTGCGATGATGGAGAGGCTGTTGTTCCACCCCCCGTGGATGAGGACGTAGCCGCTGGCGTGGTTGCGGCCGTCGCCGAACACCTCCACCTTGATGTCGCCCTCGGGGGACTCGCTGCGGACGTCGAACTCGATGGCCACGTCCGCCGGAAGCGAGGCCTTCAGCCACAGCGGGTTGTTCCTTACACCGGGGGAGTGGAGCTCCCCGCGCTCGACGCGCCAGAGGCCGCCGGTGTTGAAGTAGCGCTGCTGCACCGTGGTCGGGTCGGAGAAGTCGTCCGCGTAGGGCACCGGCACCCCGGCCTCCGGGGTACCCCGCACGAGCATGTGCAACACGGGCAGGTTGAGCAGGACGACGACGCCGGCGAGCACCAGGCGTCCGCGCGGCGAGAGGCGCCCCGGGCCGGAGCGCTCCGCGGGGGTCTCCACCGGCACCTCGGTCACCTGCTGCTCCGGGGCACCCTGCGACGCCTTCTTGCGATGAGCCTGCTGAGCCATGGGTGCGAGTGTCTACCCTTGCTCCCCTGGCCTTTCCAAGCGCAGGGCGTCTGGAGGCCTGCCCAGCGGCTGAGGCTGCGTCAACTTCTGACGGTGGCCAGTGCCACCAGGAGCACGATGACGGCCAGCGCGAAGCCCGCGAACGCGAAGATCGTGCGCGGGAACGCCGTGCGCTCGAGCAGCTCGCGGGCCTGGGTGGCGTCCCCCCCGGGAGGGGTGCCGGCCAGCACCTGCTCGGCCTCCTGGCGGGCGCGCACCTTGTCGCCTGCGTCGTACAGGCGCCACGCCTCCCTCATCTGCTCGGACATTCCAGGGGCGCGCGGCCCCTTGTCTCCCTTCGCCATGGTCGGCGGTCCCTCGTTCGCGTGGAAGGCAACGGACAGGGCACGTATAGCGGGGAATGGGAGGCCCGGTCGACGGTATAAAGGCCCGCATGTCGGGCCGCTCCCTCAGCCGCAGGTCCCTCCTCTCCACCGCGGCGGCGCTCGCCCTGCTCCCACGGGCCTCCCGCGCGTTCGGGGACGTCTCGCGCTTCGTCCCGGCGGTCGCCCAGCATGGTGGGGCCTGGGATGCCCGCCTCTCCGGGCTGCGGCGGCTCGCGTGGGAGCTGCAGCGACGCACCTCGGTGGAGGTCCTCCCGGACGCGCGCCCCGTGCCTCTGTCCAGCCCCCGGCTCTTCGAGTCGCCCTTCCTCTACTTCGGAGGGGATGGCGGCTTTCCTCCGCTGAGCGGCGCCGAGGTGGAGAACCTGCGCCGCTACCTCACGTACGGCGGCTTCATGCTCGCGGACGCCAACGACGGCAGTGACGGGAGCGGCTTCGACGCGGCCTTCCGACGCGAGCTGGCGCGCGTCCTCCCGCAGGCCCCGCTCGCGCCGCTGTCGCAGGAGCACGTCGTCTTCAAGTCGTTCTTCCTGCTCGACATGGCCCCCGGCCGACTGCTGCGCAAGCCGCACCTGGAGGCGGCCGTGGTGGGCAAGCGCGCCGTCGTCCTCTACTCGCAGAACGACCTCGCGGGAGCGTGGGCGCGTGACGAGGGCGGCAGCTACGCCTACGACGTCACCCCGGGCGGCGAGCAGCAGCGGGAGTTCGCATACCGCGTCGGCATCAACATCTGCATGTACGCGCTCTGTCTCGACTACAAGGACGACGCGGTCCACCTGCCCCTCATCATGAACAAGCGGCGCTGACGTGACGCCCTCGGCCTACAACGACTGGAGGCTCGTCAGCCTCTCGCCCCTGCCCGTGTGGGCGCTCACGCTCCTGTGCGTGGGCGTCATCTCAGGCGTGGCGCTGGCCGCGTGGGGCATGCGGCGCGAGTCGGTACGCTGGCGCCGGGTGCTGCTGTGGAGCCTGCGCGTGGGCGCCGGCGTGGCCGCGCTGTTCTTCCTGCTCGAGCCCGGCGTCAGGGACCTGCAGGTGGCGCGGGTGAAGAACCGGGTGGCCGTGCTCGTGGACCGCTCCGCGTCCATGGGCTTTCCGGTGGAGCCGGGCGGACAGACGCGCTCGGCGGCGGTGGCGGAGGCGCTGGAGGCGCTCGTGCCCGGGCTCTCCGCGCGCTCGGACCGCTTCACCTTCGAGACGTACGGGTTCGACCCGGAGCTCTCGCCCACCACGCCGGAGCGCTTGCGCGAGGAGCCCGCGCGCAGCGGCAGGACGGACCTCCTCGCGGCGCTGAGGGCTGCGCAGGCCGGCGCCGGTGGGGGCGGCAAGAAGCTCTCGGGCGTGCTCCTCTTCAGCGACGGGGCGGACAACGCGGACCTCGCCCAGGGCGCGGTGGGCAAGGCGCGCGCGGCGCTCGCGGACCTCGGCGTGCCCGTCAACACCTTCCTGGTGGGGAAGAGCGCCCTCAAGGACCTCGCGGTGGAGCGGGTGCAGGTGGACGACTTCGCCTTCGTGCGCAACTCGCTCACCGTGGAGGTGGAGCTGCGCGGACGCGGCTTCGCCGGCCAGAGCGTGCCGGTGACGCTGTCCCGCGAGGGCCAGGTCGTCGCCACGAAGGTGGTGACCTTCCCCGAGGACGAGACACCCGCGCGGGCCTCCTTCACCTTCACCCCGGACCAGACCGGCCGCTTCGTCTACACGGTGGCCATGCCCGTCTTCCCGGACGAGGCGGTGGCGGAGAACAACACCCGGGCCTTCGTCCTCAAGGTCATCCGCGACCGCGTCCGCGTGCTGCTCGTGGTGGGGCGCCCCAGCTGGGACGAGCGCTTCCTGCGCGGGCTGCTCAAGCAGGACCCCAACGTGGACCTGGTGAGCTTCTACATCCTGCGCACGCAGGCAGACGATCCGCGCGTGGTGGACGACCGCCGCGAGCTCTCCCTCATCCCGTTCCCCATGGAGGAGATCTTCCGCACGAAGCTGTCCACCTTCGACGTGGTCGTGTTCCAGAACTTCGGCTACGCGGACCAGTCGCTCTCCATCGCGGAGTACGAGGAGGACCTGGTGCGCTACGTGAAGGACGGCGGCGCGCTGGTGGTCGTCGGCGGGGACAGCGTGTTCGGCGCGGGCAGGGCCAACTTCCCGCTGCTCGAGCAGGTGCTGCCGCTCGAGGGTGCGGGGCCGCCCACCACCGAGCCCTTCGTGGCGCGCCTGACGCCGGAGGGACTGCGGCATCCGGTGACGGCGCTCGCCAGCGGAAGCGCGGGGAGCGACGCCGTGTGGGCCACCCTTCCTGCGGTGGCGGGCGCCAACGTCACGCGTGCGCGCGCCGGCGCCACCGTGCTGCTGGACCACCCCTTCCAGACCCACGAGGGCCGCAACCTCCCGCTCGTG
This sequence comes from Myxococcaceae bacterium, assembly GCA_022616315.1. Classification (GTDB taxonomy): domain Bacteria; phylum Myxococcota; class Myxococcia; order Myxococcales; family Myxococcaceae; genus JAKEEX01. Next base: position 15,446 of record JAKEEX010000002.1, on the reverse strand, counting down.
GCGGTGTGGGACCACGGGCGGGGCCGTGCCATGGCGGTCGCCACGGATGGCAGCTGGGCGTGGGCCTTCACGGCGTTCCGCGAGGGAAGCCCCAGCCGCGCCTATGCACGCTTCTGGAGCAATGCCCTGCGCTGGCTCGTGCGCGACCCGGACCTCACCACCATCAACGTCACGGCGGACCCGCCCTCGGTGGAGCCGGGGCGCCCCGTGGCCGGGGTGGTGAGCGTGCGGACGGGGGACTACAGCCCGGCGGAGGGCGCGCAGGTGCGCGTGGAGCTCGTGAGCGTGACGGAGCAGAAGGTGCTCGCGGCCCAGGCGGCCACCACGGGTCCGGACGGCACGGCCCGGGTGGAGTTCCCACCCCCGGCAGCGGGCGCCTACAAGCTGAAGGCAAGTGCGACCAAGGACGGACAGGAGCTGGGAGAGGCCGAGGACGCGGTGGCGGTGCGCTCGGTGGGGCCCGAGCTCGCGGATTCCTCGGTGCGTCCGGCGCTGCTGGAGCAGATTGCAGAGCTGACGGGTGGGCGCTTCCAGGTGGTGGGTGAAGGCGTGAGCGCGGACGTGCCGCTCGTGGACCCGCCGGTGGTGGAGGTGGGCCGCAGCAAGGACCGGCCCCTCTGGGACCGCCCCGCGGCGCTGGCGGTCCTCGTGGCGCTGCTGGGGGCCGAGTGGTTCCTGCGCCGCCGCTTCGGGTACGTGTGAGCGCGCGAATCCTGGTGGTGGACAACTACGACTCGTTCACCTTCAACCTCGTGCAGTACCTCGGCGAGCTGGGTGCGAGCGTGGAGGTGTTCCGCAACGACGCCATCGACGTCGCGGGCATCCACGCGCGGCGGCCGCAGGGCGTGCTGCTGTCACCCGGGCCGAGCAGTCCCGACGCGTCCGGTGTCACGCTTCCGGCCGTGAGGGTGCTGGCGGGGGAGCTGCCGCTCCTCGGCGTCTGCCTGGGACACGAGGCCATCGCGCAGGCCTTCGGTGGACGGGTGGTGCGCGCGCGCGACGTGGTCCACGGCAAGGCCTCGCGGGTGCATCACCATGGCGAGGGCGTCTTCGCCGGGCTGCCGTCTCCGTTTGCTGCAGGGCGCTACCACTCGCTGGTGGCGGAGCGCGACTCGCTGCCGGCGGAGCTGACGGTCACCGCCTGGACGGAGGATGGCACCATCATGGGGCTGCGACACCGCACCCTCGACGTCGAGGGAGTGCAGTTCCACCCCGAGTCCATCCTCACGGAGCACGGGAAAGCGCTTCTCTCCACCTGGCTCACGCGCTGTGTGGACCGCCACTCCCCTCTCCCCCTGGGAGAGGGACAGGGTGAGGGGGCTGTGAATCCGCGCATCGCACTCAGCGAGCGCGGCGCAGGCTCCTGAGTGGCACCGGAAGCACCCGCGTGGCCCCGAATGCCGGCGCCCACACCCGCTGCACCGGCGCGGAGTTGATGAACGCGCACACGGCCCGGTAGAGGCCCGCAGGCCCGCCGAAGCGCTGCGCCTCCGCGAGCCCCGCTTCGGACAGGTTCACCCGCCACGGGCCTTCGGGGCGCGCGAGGTCCACCGGCACGTGCAGCGGCGCGAAGCGCGCGTGTCGGTGGGCGTGCACGCACCCCGGCTCCGTGACGAGCGCGGCGGACAGCGGAAGCTCCCGCACGTTGAAGACGAGCTTCACGGGCTCGACGTGAGGGTCATACGTCCCGCGGAACCGGTGGTCCCCGCGCGGAATCAAGCGACGCTCCAGGTAGCACCACGCGAGCGCGGAGGCCGGTACCGAGCCCCGGTGTCGCGCGCCCGCGTAGCGGTAGAAGGGGCGCAAGCATTCCTCGGAGAACTGGGGCTTCTCCTCCTGGATGGAGGCGTGCAGTGCGGCGAGCTTCGGCCAGAGCGTCTCCGGGAGCGCCCAGCGGCGAGCGAAGTCCGCAATTCCCGCAGGCGTGACGTCGAGGAACGCCCTGATGCGTTCGGCGAGGCGCTCGCGGTCCTCGTCCACGAGGAGCTCGTCGAAGCGCGTCTTCAGGCCGGGGAAGCTGACCGGCACGAGGACATCGAGCGGCTCCCCCGCGGTGCGCCAGGCGCTGTCCAGCGCTTCGGCGGCGGTGTCCCGCGGGCGCAGCAGCAGCTCCGGCTCCTCGGGCGAGAGCGGTACCACGTCCACGCCCGAGTGAAAGCGCGGTGCCACCGCCCGCGGCAGCGAGCGGCGCGATGTCCAGACGGTGATGCACGTCCGCACGCGCGTCTCGCGGAACGCACCTGCGCCCAGATCCACCACCTCGCGGAGCTGCAGGCGTGACAGCAGGCTGCGACGGAGGGGGCCGTAAAGGAAGGCGTCCAGCAGCGTCGCGCTGGTGATGAAGGCCAGCACGCCGTCCTGTGCCTCCAGCCGCTGCGCCGCCAGGAGCAGGAAGAACGCGTAGTCGTCACGGAGGCTCGTTCCCCGCGGGAGTGCCTCGGTGAGGAGCGCGCGGACGCGCCCATATGCCTCCGCGTCCTTCAGCAACGTGGAGGTGCCGTTGTAGGGCGGGTTTCCCACCCACAGCTCGACGTCTCCCTCAGGCACCCCCGCCAGCAGGGGCTCGAGTCCGCCGCGCAGCGCGTCCCCGGTGCGAATGTCCGCATCTGGGACACGGGCGGCGCACGTGGCCGCGACCTCCGGCGAGAGCTCGAGTCCGAAGAGGCGTGCGGAAGGGAACGCCTCGCGCGCGGCCACGAGGAAGGCGCCTGCACCACACGCCGGGTCCACCACGGACAGCGAGCGCCCGCAGGGCAGGTGCTCGCGTGCCAGCGCCAGCGTGCGCTCCACCAGCGGACGCGGTGTGAAGTACGCCCCGAGGCTGCGGCGGTCCAGCCCGGGATGGGCCTCGGACAGTGCCTCCTCGTCGGGAAGCGGCGTGAGGCCGGGGGGAGCGAGATGCCGCACGCTCAGCCCATGGCCTTTCCCGGTGTCGCCGCGAGGGGAGCGCCCAGGCCGCGTGCGAGCAACCACTCCGCCACTTCCTCCCACAGGCTCTCCTGGAAGGACTCCCGGAAGAATCCGAAGTGGCCGATGGGACGGCCCACGTCCTGCGGCGTGAGATGACGGCGCAGCCTGGGCGCCGAGCGGTACGTCGCGAGAAGCGCCTCCACCGCCGCGGGTGGCGCATACGCGTCATCGGAGAAGCTGTAGGCGAGGATGGGGGCGCTCAGGGCGGAATACGCCGCACGCCGAGCCTCTCCGCCCTCGTGCAGGAGGTAGTCCCGGTGGCGACACCAGCGCGCCCACTCGAGCGCCACGCCGCGCGGAAGATCCGCGCCCATGCCCAGCCAACCCGGAAGGCGGCCGAAGAGGGCGGTGATCCCCGGAACGAGCGCATACCAGAGACACGCCATTCCCCAGCGGGTCGGTGCTGGCCACAACCGCCAGTGGCCGGACTGCGAGGCCACCAAGACCACCGCGTCCACCTCGCCGCAGTTGGGCGCGAGCCCCACGAGCTGGCCACCCACGCTGTGGCCCACCAGCACGAGACGACGGCCCGGGAACGCCCGGCGCACCCCCGCGATGGCGCCGGCGAGATCGCGCTCGCCCCAGTCCTGCATTCGCGCCGAGACGCCCGGCGCGAGCGGCCGCGAGTCGCCGATTCCCCGGTAGTCGTAGGTGACGGTGGGCAACCCGCGAGTGGCGAGGAATGTGGCGAAGCGCGCGTAGTACCGCTGCGTCGCGCCGGTCGCGCTGCTGACGAGGACCACCGCCCCAGGCCCATCCTGGTCCGCTGGATACAGCGTGGCTGCAAGCGGCTGTCCGTCGCTGGCCTGGAGCGGGAAGGGGAGCGTCATCTGGGTGCCCGGCATCCGGCGGGACAGGTCTGCCTTCGTGCGGTCATCGAATTTCGCACGTTGGGAATCGACGTGGCGCCGATTTTTGGGCATCCTCCCGCCATTCGTTGGGGGGGCTTGCATGGACGCACTTGCACAGGACGTTGCGTCGGACACGAAGGCAGCGTCGGTGCTGTACCCCCGGCGAAGCTTCGATGCGCTCCTCCAGCTGGTGCGCACGCCTCCCCAGAGCCTCCTGGAGTCGCTGCGGCGCGCGGGCTTCGACGCCGAACGGCCGCGAGAGAGCTACCATCCGGAGGTTTGGCGGGCCGCGCAGGACATCCTCCGGCACCACCTGTTCCCGGACCTCGCCGAGGGTGCCGGGTTTCGCGCGCTCGGGGCTCTCTTCGTGGGTGGCTTCTCCCAGACCGTGGTGGGCCGGGTCCTCGCTGCGGCGATGCCTCTCCTCGGGCCCGAGCGAATCATGGCGCGCCTGCCGAGCTACATGAAGGCGGGCGCGGACGGGCTCCCTGTCACCGCGGAGACGGTGCGCGCGGGGGTCTGGCGCGTCCGGGTGGAGGCCTCCCCAGGCCGGCTCGAGTTCTTCTGCGGCGTGGTGGAGGGCCTCCTGCGCCTGGTCCGAGTGGCCGACCCGAGCGTCACGGAGCTCTCCCGCTTCGACGCGGGGGGCTTCGAGGTGCTCGTCTGCTGGTCGGTGAAGCGGGCCTGAGGCCGTTCCGGGGCCCTGCGCGGCGGCCGATTTTCCGGCCCGCGATGCGCGTTGCGGGCTCGAGGGCCGCCCCTTAAGGTGAGGCTCCCTGCGGCGCGCCCCCACGGCCCCGCTCGAGGCCCCATGTCCTTCACCCACCTGCACCTTCACACCCTGTACTCACTTCTGGATGGCGCCATCCGGATGAAGGACCTCATCAAGACGGTGAAGGCGAAGGGCATGTCGTCCGTGGCCGTGACGGACCACGGCAACATGTTCGGCGCCATCGACTTCTACAAGAAGGCGAAGGACGCCGGCATCAAGCCCATCATCGGGATGGAGGCCTACGTCGCGGGTGAGAAGGGCCGCCAGGACCGCTCGGAGAAGGTGGCCCACCACCTCATCCTGCTGGCGAAGGACGAGGAGGGCTACGCCAACCTCCGCTACCTCTCCTCCACCGCGTACATGGACGGGTTCTACTACCACCCGCGCGTGGACAAGAAGGTGCTCGCCGAGCACTCCAAGGGGCTCTTCGCGCTCACCGCGTGCCTGGGCGGCGAGGTGACGTCCGCGTGCTTCCGCGGAGACATGGACCAGGCCCGCCGCGCGGCGCTCGAGTACAAGTCCATCTTCGAGCCCGGCCACTTCTTCCTGGAGATCCAGAGCAACGGCCTCCCCGAGCAGGAGAAGGCCAACACGAACCTCAAGCAGCTCTCGCGCGACGTGGACCTCCCGCTCATCGCCACCGCGGACGCCCACTACGTCAAGCGCGAGGACGCGCAGGCGCACGAGCTGCTCATGTGCATCGCGTCCGGCAAGACGCTGGCGGACGGCAAGCGCATGAAGCACTCCACGGACAAGCTCTACATCACGAGCCCCGAGGAGATGCTCGCCGCGTTCGCGGACGTGCCGGAGGCGGTGCACAACACGCAGCGCATCGCCGAGCAGGTGTCGCTCGAGCTGAAGCTCGGCAAGGCCATGCTCCCCACCTTCCAGGTGCCGGAAGGCCACTCGGCGGACACCTTCATCGACCTGCTGGCGAAGCAGGGCCTGGAGGAGCGCTTCCGCGAGCTGCCGTACGCGGTGGACAAGAATGTCTACATGGCGCGGCTCGAGATGGAGCTGGCCGTCATCAAGGCGATGGGGTTCAGCGGCTACTTCCTCATCGTCCAGGACTTCATCAACTGGGCCAAGAGCCAGAGCATCCCGGTGGGCCCGGGCCGCGGCTCGGGGGCGGGCTCCATCGTAGCCTACGCGCTGCGCATCACGGACCTGGACCCCATCCCCTACAACCTCCTCTTCGAGCGCTTCCTCAACCCCGAGCGCGTGTCCATGCCGGACTTCGACGTGGACTTCTGCCAGGACCGGCGCGACGAGGTCATCAAGTACGTCGGGCGGAAGTACGGCGAGAAGAACGTCGGGCAGATCATCACCTTCGGCTCGCTCAAGGCGAAGAGCGTGCTGCGCGACGTGTGCCGCGTCTTCGGCCTGCCGTTCAGCGAGGGGGACCGGATCGCCAAGCTGGTGCCGGAGATCCTCAACATCACCCTGGCGCAGGCCATCTACGGGGACGAGAAGACGGGCCTGGTCGGTGAGCCGCGGCTCAAGGAGATGATGGACACCCCGCAGGTGCTCGGGCAGATCGACGGGCGGGACGTCACCTCCCGTGAGGTGCTGGAGATCGCACTCGCGCTCGAGGGCCTGCACCGCCAGCCCGGTATGCACGCGGCCGGAGTGGTCATCGCGGACAGGCCGCTCTGGGAGTTCGTCCCCGTCTACAAGCCGCCGGGAGACGACGTCCTCATCACGCAGTTCGCCAAGGACGAGGTGGAGGCGGCGGGCCTGGTGAAGTTCGACTTCCTCGGCCTCAAGACGCTCACGGTCATCCAGCGCGCGCTGGACCACATCAACCGCAACCACCCGCGCGAGACGCCCCTCACCGCGAAGGACATCCCCCTCAACGACGCGAAGGTGTGGGAGCTCATGGCCCGGGGCGACACCTCGGGCGTCTTCCAGATGGAGTCCAGCGGCTTCACCGAGATGGTGGTGAAGCTCAAGCCGTCGTGCTTCGAGGACGTCATCGCCGCGGGTGCGCTCTACCGTCCGGGGCCCCTCGACTCAGGAATGGTGGACGTCTTCATCAACCGCAAGCACGGCCGGGAGCCCGTCAGCTATCCGCACCCCGCGCTCGAGCCGGTCCTCAAGGACACCTACGGCGTCATCGTCTACCAGGAGCAGGTGATGCAGATCTCGCAGGTCCTGGGGGGCTACACCCTGGGACGCGCGGACCTGCTCCGCCGCGCCATGGGGAAGAAGAAGGCCGAGGTGATGCAGGCCGAGCGCAAGGGCTTCCTCGAGGGCTGCGAGACGAACAGCGTCAACCTCAAGGTCGCGGGAGAGATCTTCGACCTGATGGAGAAGTTCGCCGAGTACGGCTTCAACAAGAGCCACTCGGCCGCCTACGGGCTCGTCACCATCCACACGGCGTGGCTGAAGGCCCACTACCCGGTGGAGTTCATGGCCGCCCTGCTCTCCAGCGAGCAGGACAACACCGACAAGGTGGTGGGCCACATCGCCGAGGCGCGCGCCGCGGGCCACGAGGTGCTGCCGCCGGACGTCAACGTGTCGGAGCTCGCGTTCGGCGCGGTGGAGGGGCGGATCCGCTTCGGGCTGGGCGCCATCAAGGGCGTCGGGGAGTCCGCCATCGAGAGCATCCTCGAGGCGCGCAAGACGGGCGGTCCCTTCAAGAGCCTGTTCGAATTCTGCGAGCGCGTGGACACGCGCCGGGTGAACAGGAAGACCATCGAGGCGCTGGTGAAGGCGGGCGCGTTCGACTTCGAGAGGCGCCCGCGCCGCCAGCTGTTCGACTCCATCGAGCGGGCGATGACCCGGGGCTCCTCCGCCGCGAAGGACCGTGCGGCGGGGCAGGTGGGCCTCTTCGGGATGCTGGGTGGCGGCAATGGTGGCGGTGGCGCCGCCGTTCCGGACGACTACGTGCAGGTGGAGGAGTGGTCGGAGAAGGAGCGGCTCGGCTTCGAGAAGGAGGCCATCGGCTTCTACGTGTCCGGCCACCCGCTGCACCAGTACGACAAGGAGCTCAAGCGCTACGCCCGACCCGCGGCCTCCGTGCAGCGCGCACGCCGGGACGAGAAGGTGATGGTGGCGGGCATCGTGGCGGCGCTGCGCGAGCGGCCCACGAAGACGGGCAAGCGCATGGCGTGGGTGACCATCGAGGACCTGTCCGGGAGCGTGGAGCTGGTGTGCTTCCCGGGCAAGGACGGCACCCGCTCGGTGATGGGCAAGGACGGCAAGTGGACCAAGGCCGGACCGAAGCCGGGCTTCGAGCAGTGGGAGCACCTGCTCAAGAGCGACGAGCCCATCCTGGTGACGGGCGTGGTGCAGGTGAACAACCGCGACGAGGAGAACCCCGTCGTCGAGCTCATCGCCGAGGAGGTCCAGTCCCTGCGCGAGGTGCGCGACAAGCGGACCCGGCGGTTCAACCTGCGCGTGCCGGCGGAGCTCGCGACGGACGAGCGGCTGCAGAGGCTCAACGCGCTGGCGAAGCAGCACACGGGCAGCACGCCGGTGGCGCTGACGCTGTTGTTCCCCGGCCAGGCCGAGGTGATCATCGGCAACGCGCAGCTGAAGGTCCAGGTTGGGGACGAGCTCATTGGCGCAGTGGACAAGCTGTTCGGCGTGAAGGTGGTGGAGCTGGCCTGACGGCGGGTGCATGGGCGGGGTTGCGGCGTGCCCGGCCCCTGCCGCACTCTTCAGGTATGGCCATCCCGCGCTCACAGACTCCCGCGTCTGAGGGGAACCCGCCCGAAGTGGAGGCGGCCTTCCAGGCGGTCCCCGAGGAGATGGTGAGCGAGATCGTGGAGGGGGAGTTGCACGTCAGCCCGAGGCCTGCGCGCCCCCACACGACCGCGGCGTCCAATTTGGGTGGCCTCCTCTTCGGTCCATTCAAACTCGGAAAGGATGGGCCGGGGGGCTGGGTCATACTGGACGAGCCCGAGCTTCACCTCGGGCCGCGTCCAGACAAGATCGTGCCGGACCTGGCTGGATGGCGACGCGAGCGGATGGCGGATGCCGTTGGAGGAGACGACGCTCCTGCCTTCTACGACCTTGCGCCGGACTGGGCCTGCGAAGTGCTGTCGGAGCGAACGCGCCGGTTCGACCGCGTGAAGAAGATGCGTACCTACGCCCGCGAGGGCGTGCGCCATGTTTGGCTGGTGGAACCGGTCGCGCAGACACTCGAGGTCTTCCGTCTCGAGGGAGGCCAGTGGGTGCTCGCAGGCGTGTATGAAGGGGATGAGAAGGTCCGCGCAGAGCCGTTCGAGGCCATCGAGCTGGACCTGGCCCAGGTCTGGGCGGGCTGAGTTCCGGCATGTGGACGCCGTTCACAACCCGGTGTTAGGCCTTCGCCTCGCCCCGCTTCCGGGGCGCGGAGAGTGTGAGATGAGCGTCTTCAAGGAAGGCTTGCTGAAGGGGAAGGTGGCGTTCGTCACCGGGGGCAGCTCGGGCATCAACCTGCGCATCGCCGAGCGCCTTGCCGAGGCGGGTGCGAAGGTGGCCGTCAACGGACGCAATGTGGAAAAGCTGGAGGGAGCGGTGAGGGGAATCACCTCCCGTGGTCACACCGCGCTGGGCTTCCCCGCGGACGTGCGCGACTACGCAGCGGTGGAGCACGTCTGCGCGGCCAAGGCGGGCGTGGACATGCTGACGCGCGTGCTCGCGATGGAGTGGGGTGGGGCGGGCGTGCGCATCAACTCCATCAGCCCGGGCCCCATCGAGGGCACGGAGGGCATGGAGCGCCTTGCTCCCAGCGAGGCCGCGCACGAGCGGGTGCGGCAGCTGGTGCCCCTGCAGCGGATGGGCACGCGGGATGACATCGCCAACCTGGCCCTCTTCCTCTGCAGCGACGCGGCCAGCTACATCACCGGCGCCGTGCTCCCCTGCGACGGCGGCCAGACGCTGCTCGGTGGTGCCGCGCTGGTGGCAGCACTGACAGGTTGAGGTTGGAGCCATGGCCCGGATGCACTGGCTTGACGCGGCGGCAGCGCGCTGGGTTGCGCGGGGCCCTCGCTTCTTCCAGGACGGGTGGGGCCCGGGCAGTGTCCTCGAGAAGCTCACCCACGTCCCGCAGGGCTTCGCCTTCCCGGAGCTGAGCGAGGTCGTGCTGCGGCCCGCGCGGCAAGAGGGCGCGGTCCTGGTGCAGGAGGGGCGATTCCCCAGCCCTGCCGCCGTGGGGCCGCTCCCGGCGGCTTCTCATGAGGCGCGCTTCCAGCTCGTCCTCCCCCGGGATGCCGAGCCGCGGCCCCCGGTGTGCGTGCTGCTCGCGGCCTCGGGGGATCAGGGCTTCGGGCTGCGGCGCTGGCTGGCGGCGTCGCTCGCGGCGCAGGGCGTGGGAGCGCTGATGCTGGAGAACCCCTACTACGGGAGCCGGCGCCCACCCGCTCAGCAGGGCGCGGCGGTGCGCACCGTCGTGGACCTCCTGCTGATGTTTCGCGCCACGGCGGTGGAGGCCTCGGCGCTCCTCGGATGGCTCCTCGCGCGCGGGCACCCGAAGGTGGGGGTCTCGGGCTACAGCATGGGCGGGAGCCTTGCTGCGTACACCGCGGCGGTCTTCCCGCTCCCCGTCGCCGCGGTGCCGCTCGCCGCAGCGGACTCGGCGGCGCCCGTCTTCGCCGAGGGCATCATGTCCGCGCTCCCCGACTGGGACGCGCTCGGACGCACGGTGGGTGGACCCGAGGCTGCACGGAGGCGCCTCGCGGAGGTGCTCGGCGCAGCCGCCTCCACAGCGCTCCCGCCGCTGTCGCACCCGCGCCGCGCCATCCTCGTGGCTGCGCGAGCAGATGGCTTCGTCCCCGCGAGCGCCACCCTGCGTCTGCTCCAGCACTGGCGCGGTGCGGAGCTGCGCTACCTGAGTGGAGGCCACGTGAGCGCCTTCATCACCGGACGCGCCGCCATCACCCGCGCCATCCTCGACGCGTTCTCGCGCGTCGAGCCCCTACGGCTCGAGGAGGGTGGCGGGTCCGCACTTCCTTGAGTTCGCAGCGAGGTCCGCGGATGTAGGTGTTCCCGCGCACACACTCGCTCCTGAACCGCGAGGCAAGCGAAGATGCCTCCGGGCGTCTGGTTCGTTCGAGCGGAGCGGTCCGGACGTCGTGCAGGAGGGCAGTGGTGCAATCGACGCATTCAGCTCGTGCAGGCGCGGTGTGGGCGGCGGCCGTCGGCGCCGTGAACCGCGTCTCCCTCTGGCTCGGGGGACTGCGGTGGGTCTTCATGCCGCTGGGGCTGTTCGCGCTCGTCGCGGTAGGGGTGCACGCCGCGGCGGACCGGGTGGATGATTCGCTGCGCTTCGTCCTTCAGGGCGCGGATGCCCTCATGGACACGGTGTGGGGCCGCTTCGCCTGGACCCGGTCATGGGTGGACGCGGTGGGGGAGCGCGAGTGCACACGCGCGGCGCGGGCGCTGGTGCTGCTCTGGGAGCTCGTGGTGGCCGGGGTGATGGGACTGCCGCTCCTGGGCTACGCCGAGGAGGAGGCACCCGGACCGCTCCTGGTGGCGCTGCGACGACGCTGGGGAGGGCTCGTCAAGGATGTCACCCGCCGTCCCACGCTGCTGCGTGTCTCACGGCCCGTGGGCGCCTTGTGCTTCGTCCTCGCGGGTGTGGTGGCACTCGGACAGACGCTCCAGGCTTCGCTCTTCCACGCCGGCTCCGGGCTCCTCGGTGCGGACGCCGCGCTCCTCGTTGCGCGCCTCCTCGCGCTCGCGGCCATGTTGGGCGTGGCAGCGTCACTCGGCGGACGCGCGTTCTTGCGCCACCTGCAGCACGCGGACGCCGTGTCCGAACGTGACGAGGGACGCCCCACCGTAGCGCGCCTGCTGCATGGCTTGCCGGCGACGGTGGTGATGGTGCCGCTCGCCGTCGCAGCGCTGGTGGCCACCGCGCCCGTGATGGGGTTCTTCCGATGACGGAGCTCCGTCCGGCGTTCATGCGCCCACGGCGTGGTCTTCTCGACTTCGTCCTGGTGGCGCTGTGCCTCTGGGCGGCCGGCTACCACACGCCGCTCGGGGCGCTCGTGCGCAGCACGGCATCGTGGCTCACGGGCGTACGCACCTCGGCCCAGCCGTTGCTCGCGTACTACACGGGAGGTGTCTACGGCGCCGGGGAGGCGGGAGGGACATCGACGAGTGTGCCGAAGTTCCGTGCTCCCCCCTCGCCCAGGGAGGCGCTCGCGTGGGGTGTCCATGCGGTGGTGGGTGAGCAGCCCCCCGAGCGATGGGTGGTGGCGGACGCCGTGGCCGCGCGCTTCGGGCAACCGCGCGGACGGTGGCGGGAGGAGGGGCCTGCGGTGGAGAGGACTCGCCGTGTGCTGGACGCACTCGTGCGGGAGCTGGGTGCGGAGGAGGCCGCGGTGGTCGCGTTCTTCTACGGAGAGAGCGTGGCGCGCTTCGCGGTGCGGCGTGTCCGTGCGAGCGGAGAGGATGTGGTGCTCGGGTCGCTCCGGCGCCACCTGCCACCCGGACAGGAGGACGCGCTGGCCCTCGCGTCGCGCGCGCTGATGCTCGGCACCGTCTTTTCCCTTCGCTGGCCCGTGGTGGTCCGAGCTCCCATCACCTCGCCCTTCGGCGTGCGCGAGCACCCGGTGCTGGGTGGAACGCGCCCGCACACGGGCGTGGACATCGGGCTTCCAATAGGGACGCAGGTGCGCGCCGTGGCGGCAGGCCGTGTCCTGCGCGCCAGCGAGGACGCGGTCAATGGCCGCCTTGTGGTGCTGGACCACGGGCGTGGCGTCACCACCGCGTACCTTCACAACTCCGCGCTTCGCGTCGAAGTCGGCGACGAGGTGGAGGCCGGGCAAGTGTTGGCGCTCTCCGGCAACACCGGCCTGTCCAGCGGGCCGCACCTGCACTACCAGCTCGAGCTCGCCGGAGAGCCCGTGGACCCGCTGCGCTTCCGCACGTCCGGCGCCACCGTGTTGCGCTCCATGGGAAGCGATGCGCCGGTCTTCGCTCCGCACGGGAGCGGGTCGGGTTGAGGGGGCCGTTGCGGAACGGCACCCGTGCACCCGCCTCCCACTTGCACGAGGATGCGCCCCCATGAAGCGCCTGCATCGCAAGGACCTCTACTGCTGGTCGACGTTCAACGAGCGGCTGAACATCGACTTCAACAGCTTCGCCTGGGTGCGTGAGGGCGGAAACGTCCTCGTCGACCCGCTGCCGCTGACACCCCACGACGAGGAGCACCTGCGCAGCCTCGGCGGCGCCGCGTGGGTCGTGGTGACGAACTCGAACCACGCGCGCGCTGCGAGGGACGTGGCTGCACTGTTCGGCGCCAGGCTCGCCGGACCCGCTGCAGAGCAGGGGCGGTTCCCGCTCCAGTGTGAGCGGTGGCTGCGCGACGGAGAGGAGCTGCTCCCAGGGCTCCGTGCGTTCGAGATGGAAGGCTCCAAGACGCCGGGGGAGCTGGCCCTCGTGCTCGAGGACACCACGCTCATCACGGGGGACCTCATCCGCGCGCACCGTGCGGGGAGCTTGATGTTCCTCCTTCCGGAGCAGGGCCTCGAGGATGCGACTGCCGCGCTCGCATCCACGCGGCGTCTCCTCGCGCCCGGCCGCATCGAGGCGGTCCTGGTGGGGGACGGCTGGTGCGTGTTCCACGACGGCCAGCGCAGGCTCGCGGAGCTCGTCGAGGCACAGGAGGCGGAATCACGCCGCGCGTGAGGGGCACGCCTCGACGCTCCCGGGGGGCGGAAGAGAAGGGTCAGGCCGCCCCGCGCGGAACCCTGCCTGCAGAGAGCACGGGCAGCTCCAGGCGCGCAACGGTTCCGCCGGGCCGCGAGGTGAGGGTGAGTCTGCCGCCGTGCGCCTCCACCAGCTTTCGCGCCAGCGGCAGGCCCAGCCCCGTGCCCTTCTCGCGCGTCGTGAAGAACGGCTCCCAGATGCGCGCCTGGACCTCCGGCGGGATGCCCGACCCCGAGTCCTCGACCTCGACCACGTAGCGTCCCTCCTCGCGCCGGCCGCGCACGCGCACGGTGTGGCCCGCAGGTGAGGCCTGCACCGCGTTCTTCACCAGGTTCACGAGCGCCGCGGTCAGCATCCCCGCGTCTGCCAGCAGCCCGGCCTCCTCCGCTTCCACCTGAAGCGGCACGTTGCGCCCACGTGCTTCGCCCTCCAGATGAGCGGCTGCATCGCTGAGCCACTGCCTCGCGTCGAGCGGCGCCACCTGCAACCGCTGCTCGCGCGCGTAGGCGAGGAAGTCCTCCACGATGCGCTTGAGGTACGCGACCTCGCCCTGGATCCGCGCGACGTGGGAGCGCGCCTCCGGTGTGCCCTGCGCCAGCTCCTCCTCCAGGAGGCCACCGAACAGCTCGATTCCACCGAGCGGGTTACGCACCTCGTGGGCCACGCCGGCGAGCATCATCTTCAGCTGGCGGTCCCGGCCGTCCAGCGCTGCACGCATGGCCTCGAGCTCGCGCGCCAGCACCGCCACCTCCAGCAGGGGACTCCCGGTGGCCACGGGCGTCGTGAGGTCGCCCCGGCCGATGCGCAAGGCGCCCTGCATGAGGCGCCGGAGGGGCCGCGCGAGTGCCGCCGCGCAGAGGAGCGCGAGCGCCGCGAGCACCACCGCCGCCACCACCGCCGCGGCAGCAGCGCGCAGAGCGAACTGTCTCAGCGGCACGAAGAACGCGGCGCTTCCCTCGAGCCCCACGGCTCCCACCACCTCCCCACTGCTCGTGCGAACCGGCGCATAGCCACGCAGGTACAGTTGCCCATCGAGCCCCTCGAAGAGCACCTGTGACGCGGAGGGCCGCCCCGCCCACACCTCCTCGAGCTCCGTCCGGTCCTGCATGAGCTCGGGGAGCTCCGCCCCCACCGGCAACGTGCTGCCCGGCAGCAGCGTGCCCCGCTCGTGCCTCCCCGTGTCCGCACGGACCCGGCCCTCGCGGTCCACTGCGAAGACACGCCGGGCGCCGCTCGCCGTGCGCACCTCTTCGAGAAACCCCGACAGGTTCCGCCACACCCGGCCGCCCACCGAGTCATCGCCGGGCACCACCAGCAACATGCGCTCACCGTTCACCTGGCTCGCGGCCACCGCAGCCTGGGAGGCGAGACTTCGCCGGAGCTCCTCCACCAGCGCCGCGCGCGCGCCCCGGTAGCCGAACCAACCGGCCGTGGCCGCGAGGGCGAGGGCCGGAAGCAGGAACGCGAGCAGGAGGCCGGTGCGCAGCCGGAGGGGACGCATGCAATCGTGACGGAGGATGGAAGCAGCGGAGAGCCTCGCACGGCCTCCCGCCCGGAGTCACCGCGACGAGCCCCCTTCCGGCCGTTCACCGCCATGCCCTGTCGCCCGTCCCCCTCCCACGAGGCGCTCGAGGCGTGCACACTCTTCCCACAGCCATGGAACGTCTCCGCCCCCGCGCATCCGCAGCGCCCACCTTCGCCACCGTCGTGCGTCTCCCCGGACAGTGGTTCATCGCGTGCCGCAGCGAGGCGCTCCGCACGCGGCCCCTGCCGGTCGTGCTGCAGGGCACGCCGCTCGTCCTCTTCCGCGACGGCGCCGGAAAGCCCCACGCGCTCCTGGACCGCTGCCCGCACCGCAACGTGCCCCTCTCGTTCGGGCGCGTGGTGGAGGGCGGCATGCTGG
This sequence comes from Myxococcaceae bacterium, assembly GCA_022616315.1. Taxonomy (GTDB): domain Bacteria; phylum Myxococcota; class Myxococcia; order Myxococcales; family Myxococcaceae; genus JAKEEX01. The sequence continues at coordinate 304 of JAKEEX010000002.1, read as the reverse complement.
AGTGTGGCTACCATGGCTGGTGCTTCGACGGAGAGGGCACGTGCCGTCGCGTCCCCGGCCTCACCGGGGAGCCGGCCGCGCACACGCGCCGCGTCCCGGCCCACGCCACCCGCGAGCAGGACGGCTACGTGTGGGTCGCCTCCACGCCCGACACCGTTCCCGCCAGCGAGCCCTTCCGCTTTCCCCACCTCGACGCCCCCGGCTACACCACCGTGCGACGCGAGTACCGCGTGGAGGCGAGCATGCACGCGGTGCTGGAGAACGCCCTCGACGTGCCGCACACCGCGTTCCTGCACGGAGGCCT
>JAKEEX010000465.1 GCA_022616315.1 Myxococcaceae bacterium | reverse complement strand
GGGGGACGAAGAGACCCTCGTCCCGTATGAGCGAGCCGATCACGTAGTCGAGCAGGCCGTCTTTGGTGGCGAGCGAGTAGAGCTTGAACTGCGACATCCCACGGATGAGCGGCCCCGAAAGCACGCGCACGGTGAAGGAGGGCGCACGCTCGTCGAAGTGCCGTGGGTCACCCACGCCCGACTGCGTTAGGGAGACCACGCTTGCGCGCCCGTCGGGGTGGCGTACCGCGGCCCGCACAGGCACGTTGGGCGTGGCGATCGGAGCCCCGTTTCCCGAGGCGAGCCGCGCGGCGCTCGTGGCGAGGAGCCACCGCCACGCGTGCTCAGCACCGTGGGAGAGTTCGAGGTGCAGCGCCGGGATCGGATCCGGGCTCGCGCGGACGCCCGGGACCGCCGGGGGGATGCGCAAGCCGTCCTGAAGTGCCGCCACAGATGCCCGGAGGCGAAGCCGCGGCCCGGGGCGCCCAGAAAGAGACAGTTCTAGCCGATACGTGCCCGCTGGCACGTCGAGGGAGCTGGTGCCTCTGGGGCCTTGCCAGGAGCCCACAGGCCGATCCAGCGGGTCGAAGAGAATGAGCTCCATCTCGTTGCTGCCGGCGTCAGCATCCCACTCGAGGACCAAGCGAAGGGCCTCGCTCGATTCACCGAGGCGCAGGCGCAGGCTCACCTCCGAGAGGAGTCCAGGTGCGATCCCGACGGTGGCGGGAAGAAGCGGGCCCAGCTCCACCGCCGCCCCGACTGGGAGGGCGGCGTCCCAGAGATAGGGCGGCTGCACGAAAGGTGAACTCGTGACCTCGGTATTCCCCCGCGCGGCTCGCAAGGACCGCTCTGGCACCACCGAGCGCTGTAGCTCCTCCCGCCAGGGCGCGAGGGCTCCCGCCCGCTCCGCGACCGCACCGGCAGCGAGGAGCGCAAAGCCGGCCGCGAGCCCGCTGATCAGTCGGTGCCTCACCGGACAGGATGCTCCGGATCGAGGAAGACGTTGATCTTCGCCGCCGGCGCGAGGCTGCGGAGTTCGTCGAGCAAGGCCGGCCACTCGGTGTTTGGGTTTGCCTCGAACCGGTACTGGTAGCTCGTGAACCCGTCGTCACTGGACACACTCTGGAGCGCGACTTGCCGCAGGCCGCTCTGCCCGAGGAGCGTGCCTAGACGGGCCTGGACGCTCGCCTTCTCCGCGTCGCTGAGGGCGACCAGGAGGAGCCCGGCGCGCCGGCGCGCGCGGAGGAGGCGTGGACCGAAGCGCTGGGCCACCAAAGCGACGACGGCTATCAGGTAGAGGATGCCCACGAGGGC
>JAKEEX010000048.1 GCA_022616315.1 Myxococcaceae bacterium | reverse complement strand
CTCTGGGTGGACGGGAAGCTCCTCCGGCCTGAAGCGCTCCAGCCGGAGGACGCCCTCCACCAGCCTTCCCAGGCGACTGACCGTGCGCTGAAGGCGCTCCAGCGCCTGGGCATCGGCCGCCATCCCCCGCTCCCGCTGCTGGACGTACAGCTTCAGCGTAGAGAGAGGCGTGCGCATCTGGTGCGCAATCCCCGCGAGGTACGCCGCCCGCTCACGTGCGAGCTGCTCGGCCTGGTACCTCGCGTAGCGTCGTGTCGACTCGGCGGCGAGCTCGAAGACGGCCAGGTAGAAGAAGGAGAGCTCCTTGAAGGAGACCTCTTCGCTTCGCTCCTCGAGCCAGCTACGGACCACCTCGAGGACGTAGGCATACTCGCGGACCACCTCCTCGATGGGCAGCTCCTCGCGGACACGCTTCTCCGGGTCCAGGCGTTCCTGGAGCTCCCAGAGCTCCCGGGGCGTCTCGGGCGAGGCGTTCCGCTCGAGCATGGCCTCCCCGATGACGCGGAGCTGCCCGGGCAGAGACTTCTTCAGCGCTGCCTCCGACAGGTCGGGGGAGGTCGGTCCCTCCCTGCGCCACCTCTCGTACCACCGGTGCACGAGCTCATCGGTGTGGTCCAAGAGCAGCTGGCCGAGCGAGGACATGGCGCGTCTCCACGCTGGGGAAGGACGTGCACACAGCCTCCGACCCCGAGCGGTCCGTGACACTCTGAAGAATAAGAGGGCCCGGCCTCCTGGAGGATACCCGGCCGCGGTGCTGTCGGACGGCGGTCGTCAGCTCAGATGGGGCGGACGTTCCCCGCAGCGGCGGGATCTTCCTCGAGGACCAGCTCGCTCCCAAGCGCTGCGGCCACATGGCCGGGAAGCGGGTGGTGCCGGCGGAGGTCCACGTCGCGAAGCTGCGGGCGGCGGTCGCCTCCCGCCACAATCCGGAGACGTTCATCGTGGCTCGGACCGACACACGCGCGCCCCTCGGTCTCGACGAAGCACTGCGGCGGCCGGACGCCCTGGATGGACCCGCAAGAGCTGAAGGCGCTCGATGACCGCAAGGCGGGCCGCCCCATGCCGGCGGACGATTCGGTGACGTTCGAGGAGTACGAGAACATGCTGCAGCTGCCGGCGTGGGCCGACCTCGAGAACACCTTCCTGGGCACGCACGACCCGTTGGGAGTGCCCTCACGAGGTGGCCCCGCCGTCGCTCCGCAGGAGCATGAGACCGTGCGCTGAGAGGCTGAGAAGTATTCGGGCGTTGGAGGCAGGGCGAGCGGCTGTGCCGCTGACGAACGCTGGCCGCTCACCGCCTCAGGACCTGTAGTCCGCGTTGATGCGCACGTACTCCGCGCTCAGGTCACACGTGAGGTAGCGAGCGCTGGCCCCGCGTGCGCCGAGCTTCACGTGGACCGTGTAGTCCGAGCCGCTCATCACCTCGTGCGCGCGCCGCTCCGCCTCCTCGCCCACCGCCAGGCCGCGTCGGACGATGAGGACGTCCCCCACGCGGATGTCCACGCGGTCCGGAGAGAAGTCCACGCCCGAGCGCCCCGCGGCCGCGAGGATCCGGCCCCAGTTCGGATCCTTCCCGTGCAGCGCCGTCTTCACGAGGCTCGAGGTGGCGATGGTGCGTGCCACCTGTCGCGCGTCGGCCGCGGTGCGAGCGCCGCTGACCTCGAACGTCACGACGTGTCCGGCGCCCTCGCCGTCACCGACAATCATGCGCCCGAGCGCCCCGAGCACCTCCTCGAGCGCCCCGCCCAGGCGCGCTGCGTCCCTGCCAGCCGGCGCGAGAGCAGCGTTCCCGGCGCGCCCCGAGGCCATGGCCACGAGCGTGTCGTTGGTGCTGGTGTCGCCGTCCACGGTGAGGGCATTGAAGGTGGCGTCCGTCGCCCCGCGCAGGAGGCGGCGAAGGAGCGGTGCGCCCACGCGCGCGTCGGTCAGGACGAAGCCGAGCGTGGTGGCCATGTCGGGGTGGATCATCCCCGCGCCCTTGGCCACGCCCAGCACCGTCACCGCGCGGCCGCCGATGCGCAGCCGCACCTGCGCCACCTTCGGGCCCCTGTCCGTGGTGAGGATGGCGCGGCTGAACGGGTCCACGCCGCCCGCGTCCAGCCCCGTCACCAGCGCCGGAACCGCTGCCTCCACCTTCCCGGCAGGGAGCAGCTGGCCGATGACGCCGGTGGACGCGGGCAGCACGAGCTCCGCGCGGATGCCGAGCGCCCTCGCCACTGCTGCACAGGAGGCACGCGCCGCGGCGAGGCCCTCCTTCCCCGTGCACGCGTTGGCGCACCCGCTGTTGACGAGGAGCGCCTGCGCCTTGCCCGAGCGCACCCGCTCGGCGGCGAGCAGCACGGGCGCGGCCTTCACCCGGTTGCGGGTGAAGACGGCGGCGGTGGGGACGGGCGCGTCCGCGACGATGAGGCCCAGGTCCAGGCCCTCGCGCTTCTTGATGCCAGCGCGCACGCCCGAGAGACGGAAGCCAGCGACGGAGAGAGCGGAGGAGGTGTCTGACACGGGGCGCGCAGCTTCCCGACGCGCCCCCCCGCGGTCAACGCCAAACCCCTCTCCCTGTGGGAGAGGGGTGGGGTGAGGGCCGTGTGCTCGGCACTCACGGGCCCGAGTAGATGCCCACCGCGCCCGTCCTGTGCCCGTCCGCGCGGAAGGCCACCAGCATGCGCCGGCCCCCTCCGGCGGTGCCTGCCTGGATGTCCCAGACGGAGTGCGAGGCCAGCTCTCCCAGCTCCGCACCGACGCGGCTGAGCCCCCCTGCGCTCACCCGGGTGAGCCCGCCTCCATAGCGGTGCCCGGCCCACACGCTGTCGTCCGTCGGGTCGCGGCCGAGCGAGGAGAGGTACCGCTCCGTGGGCGCGCCGAGCAGCTTGCGGAGCACACGTCCCCTCTCGTCCAGCTGCGCCAGCCCCCACGCGAAGCTGCTCACCCACACGGTGCCGTCCGGCATGGCCGCCATCGCGGAGACGAGGTCGTCATCCCGCTTGTCCGGACCGGGAGCCGGCACGTGCGTCTCGTCCCACGCGTCCTCCCAGACGTCGAGCCGGTTGGCGACGAACTCCGGCCGCTCCACCAGCGCCTGGGCGTGCCAGAAGTTGGCCGGGCCGCCCGGGTTGCTCATGTAGCGGAAGCGCGCGGAGCGGTTGGCCCCACCAATCCACACGTCGCCGTCGGACGCGGGCGACAGGCCGTAGTAGTCGTCCGTGAGGACGACCTCGACGCCATCCCCGTCCAGCCCGCGGATGGCAGGGTGTGCGTGCTCCTCCACGCCACTGCAGTCCAGGACGCCGTTGCAGGTGGGCGCGCCGGGGAAGTCCGCGTTGCCCCGGGCGATGCCGTGGTTGGCGCCGAACCAGACGCTGTTCGTCTTCGCGTCGTAGGCGATGCGGTGGATGGTGCAGAGCTTCTCGCGCGACGTGTAGCCCGGCACCACGCCCTCGCCGGAGGAGATGTCGTAGTGGACCACCGCGATGCCGCTCGCGGTGAGCATCACCCGGTCCGCGTCCCCGCTCTTGAAGGAGGACGGGTCCGTGGAGAACTCGCAGTGCGGCTTCCCGGCGTACCCGACGAAGACCGTGCCCGGCGGGCCGCCCGCCACCGAGACGACCTTGAGGTGAGGCTCCCCCGGCGGCGCGCTGCCGTCAGGCATGAAGCCATAGGGCCGCAGGCCGTCCGCGAGCGTAAATCGCTCGAAGGCGCTGGCGCCCTTGCGCAGGAGGAACAGGCCCTCCACGCCACCCGCGACCCAGACGTTGCCGCCGGCGTCCTCCGTGATGCCGTACACGTCCGCCGGTGCGCCCTGTGCGCGTCCGAAGAAGCTCCAGCCCTGAAGCGTGGGGAGCGTCACGTCCACCCACGCAGCACCCCCCGGGGCCCCGGTGTCTGCGCCGGGCGTGCCGGGGTCGTCGGTCGGGTCCCCCGGGCTCCAGCCGTCGGGCAGGTCGTCCACCGCGCCCGGGTATCGTCCGGGCGGCGCGGGTGTCTCGGTCTCGGCCCTCCAGCATGCGCCCCCGAGCGCTGCCCACAGCACGCCTGCGGCCATTCCGCTCCACCACGTTGCTCGGCTCACCTCCAGCCCTCCCCGCGGGGCACCCACCCCGTCCAACAGAGCGCCGAGGCAAGTGTGGTGCCAGGGGCCGGATGCCGGTGCGCCGTCCGGTGCCGGACATCGCGAGGGAAGGAAAGTTCCGTGGAGCGGGCAAGGTGCTGGCCCGGGGGAGGGGAGGGGTGTCTGCGGGATGGGAAGCATCTGCCCACGGGGGAGGGCGGCCGTGATAGCGGAGAAGGTGCACATGGCTCGCAAGACAGGTCGCGGCCGACCGCCGCTGTCACTCGTTGGCCAGGAATCAGACGTGCGCTTCTACGCGCGGCACGCGCGGGAGGCGGGCGGGCCGGTGCTGATTCTGGGCTGTGGGAGTGGGCGCCTGGCACTCGCGCTCGCGGACGCGGGCGTGGAGGTGCTGGGCGTGGACCCCTCGGCCCGGATGGTGGCCTCGGCGGAGGCGCTGCGTGCCGCGGCCGACGCCGAGGTCGCTGCCCGGCTCCGCTTCCTCACCGCGGACCTGCGCGCGCTGCGTCTGGCCGAGCGCTTTCCCCTGGTGGCCGCCCCGCACAACGCGCTGGGGTTGATGGACTCGCCGGCGGAGCTGGAGAGCCTGCTCACCACGGTGCGCCATCACCTCGCGCCGGGCGGCCGCTTCGTCTTCGACCTGCTCAACGCGCGGGATGGGGACCTCTCGTACGGTGCGGAAGACCGGGAGCCCTCGGCGCCACTCGAGCCCCTGCGCCCCGTCTTCACGCCCCACCTTCGCGAGAGGCGACGGGATGGAGCAGGACGCGTGGAGGCGGGAGGCATCCGGAGGCTGCGGCTCCGCCCCTTCCGGCCCGAGGAGGTGGACCGTGCACTGCGCGCGGTGGGCCTGGAGGCCCGCGAGCGGTACGGACGCTTCGACGGCCGCGTCTTCTCGCCGACGGACGAGCGGCAGGTGGTGGTGGCCGGCGTGGCCGGAGGGTGAAGGGAAGCTGCCGTCCGTTCCCATGTCCCGTGTACCGCAGGAGCTTCCCCGATGCCCATCCACCCGGACACCCTCCGCGCCCGCTTCCGCGAGCACTTCGTGGCGGAGCCACGCCTCTTCCGCGCGCCGGGCCGCGTGAACCTCATCGGGGAGCACACGGACTACAACGACGGCTTCGTGCTGCCGCTGGCGCTCGAAAAGAGCACGTGGGTGGCAGCCGCGCCTCGCGCCGGGAAGCGCGTACGCGTGCACTCGGCGGCGGTAGGCGAGACCAAGGAGTTCGAGCTCGGCACCTCGTGGCCCGCGCGCCGCGGCGCCTGGGTGGACTATGTGGAGGGGATGGCGGTGGCGCTCATGCAGGCGGGAGTCCCGCTGGCCGGAGCAGACCTCCTCATCGACACCGAGGTGCCCGTGGGAGCGGGCCTCTCCTCGTCCGCGGCGCTGGAGCTCGCGGTGGGCCGGGCCCTCATCGGCGTGTCGGAGTGCGAGCTCACACCGGTGGCGCTGGCCAGGGCGGGGCAGAGGGCCGAGCACGAGGCCGTGGGAATCCGCTGCGGGCTGATGGACCAGCTCACCGCGGCGCTCGGGCAGGCGGGACACGCGCTGCTCATCGATTGCCGCACGAACGAGGCCACGCCCGTGCCGCTCCCGCTCGACGACGTGTCGCTCCTGGTCGTGGACACGCGTGTGAAACACTCCCTCGCCACTTCCGCGTACAACACCCGGCGAGCCGAGTGTGAGGAGGGGGCGCGCTCCTTCGGCGCTTCGTCCCTGCGCGACGTCGCGCTCGATGCTTTCCATGCGCGCGAAGCACAGCTGAGAGACCCGGTGCGACGCCGTGTGCGGCACGTGCTGGAGGAGAATGCGCGCACGCTGGACGCGGCGGACGCTCTGCGCCGCGGAGACTGGGTCCGTCTGGGCCAGCGCATGTCCGCCTCGCACCGCTCGCTGCGCGACGACTTCGAGGTGTCGTGCGCGGAGCTGGACTTCGTCGTGGACACGGCGCTCGCGCTCCCGGGCGTTCTGGGCGCACGGATGACGGGCGGTGGCTTCGGAGGATGTGCCGTCGTCCTCGGCCGGCATGCGGCGGAGGCGGCGCTGAGTGCGTCCCTGCGTGCCGCGTTCGCACGGTGGTTCGGGAGGGAGCCGGGCCTCTTCTTCACCCGCGCTGGCCCCGGTGCAGGGGAGGTCCGCGCCTGACTGCGGCGAATCCGGCCTGGTTCACCGCAACGTCTGCGGCGAATCGCTACGACTTCGCGCCCGGCTCCGGCGGCCCCTCGGACTCGATGCCGTAGGCGAGCTCCATCAGATCGAGCAGGTGCGCGTGGGCCCCGTCACCTTCGGCGGCGCGCACCACCACCTCCACGGGGAGGCGGTCCTCGGGGGGCACGGGCTCGGGGGAGATGGGGTTGCCTTGCGCGTCCAGCTCCTCGACGAGCAGGTCCCCGTCCTTGTGGATGGTGTAGCGACGATACATTCAGCGCACCTCAAGGCCGCTCGAAGCGGTAGCCCAGCCCTCGCGCGGTGACGAAGTATCGCGGATCGTCCGGGTCCGGCTCGAACTTCTGCCGCAGCTGCCGCATGAAGTTGTCCACCGTGCGCGGGCTGCCCACGTAGTCGAAGGACCAGGCGCGGCTGAGCAGCTCCTCGCGGCTGAAGGTGCGCCCGGGGTGCGTCACCAGGTGCGCGAGCAGCTTGAACTCCTGCGCGGTCAGCTCCACGGGGGCGCCCGCCCGCGTGGCCACCTTGGCCGTGAGGTCCACCTCCGCGTCGCCGAACGTCACCACCTCCGTGGTGCCGAAGCGCCGGCGCATCACCGCCTTGATGCGCGCGAGCAGCTCCTGGAGCCCGAAGGGCTTGGTGACGTAGTCGTCCGCGCCGAGGTCCAGGCCGAGGATCTTGTCCTGCTCCATTCCCTTGGCGCTCAGCACCACCACCGGCACCTGGCTGCCGCGGCCGCGCAGCTCGCGCAGGACCTCGTAGCCGTTCAGCTCCGGCAGCATGAGGTCCAGCACCACCAGGTCCGCCTCCGAGTCCAGCGCCTTGCGCAGCCCCTCCCGGCCGTCCTGGGCCTGGAGCACCTCGTAGCCCTCGAAGGTGAGGTTCATGGACAGGCCGGTGAGGATGGAGAGGTCGTCCTCCACCACCAGGATGCGCCGCTTGCCCTCGCTCATCGTCCCTCTCTCGCCTCCCAAGGTGTCAGGCGCCGCGCGGCACCGGCAGGTGGATGGTGAAGACGCTCCCGTGGCCAGGCTGGCTGAGAACGCTGATGCGCCCGCCGTGCGCCTCGATGATGCGCCGGGCGATGGACAGCCCCAGCCCGCTCCCCTCGGTGCGGCGGGTGAGCAGGTTGTCCACCCGGTAGAAGCGCTCGAAGATGCGCCGCTGGTGCCGGTGGGCGATGCCCACGCCGTTGTCCTCCACGTCGATGGCGACGGACCGGCCCTCCCGCCGCGCCCGGAGCGCGATGCGCTTGTCCGCGCCGCTGTACTTGTAGGCGTTCTGGAGCAGGTTGAGCAGCGCCCCGGCCAACGCCTCGCGGTCGAGCTTGAGCCGCGGCAGCCCCTCGTGCACCTCGAGCGCCAGCGCCGCGTCCGCGTTCAGCCTCTGGGCACGGAAGGCCGCCACGGTGGCGTCCATGACCTCCTGCACGTCCGTGGGGACGAAGCGGTACTGCTTGCGGCCGCTCTCGATGCGTCCCCAGTCGAGCACCCGCTCGATGAGGCCGGACAGCCGCTCCGTCTCCTGGAGCAGCATCGCCAGCACCGCCTGCGTCTGCTTGGGCTCGCTCACGCGCCCGAGCGCCAGCGTCTCGATGAACATCCGGATGGAGGTGAGGGGGGTGCGAAGCTCGTGGCTCACCAGGGACACGAAGTCCGTCTTCAGCCGGGACAGCTGGGCCTCGCGGTAGAGCGAGCGCCCCGTGAGCACCACCCCCACCACCAGGGTGGCGTAGAAGAGCCCGAGCAGCGTGCCGTACACCGCGCGGTTACGCGTGGCCGTGAGCGCCACCGGGTCCTCACCGCTCGACACCACGCTCAGGCGGAGCTCCTGGAGGGGCGCGGGCATGGGGCGCTCGGCGATGGCCGCCCGGGCCTCGGCCGCGCCGGTGCGCGCCTGCACCTCGGACACCAGGCGGTTGACGAGCGTGTCCGGCCCCTCGTGCTGCGCGGCCTGGAGCGTGAAGCGCACGCCCTCGGCCCCCGCCAGCAGCTCTTGACCCAGCCGCTCCGCGAGCGCACTGACCGCCGGCAGGGACAGCCGCGCGCCATGCAGGACGTCTCCGTCGCGCCACGTCGCCGCCAGCAGGGTGCCGTGGACACCGGAGAGCGTGAAGACGGTGGGAGGGCCGTCCGGCAGCGCGGCCAGTCCGGGCAGGAGGGGCTGGAGCTCCGCGCGCAGGCGCTCGTCCGTCGTCTCCACCTGGTCCTTGCGCACGACGAAGGGTGTGTCCGACAGCAGCGCCCCATCGGCCGAAGCCACCTCGAGGCCCGCGGGGACGCGCCGGAACGTGGAGGCCTGCAGCGCCGTGCGCACCGTCCCGCCGAGCGTGTCCAGCTTCCCCGTCCACGTGAGCTCGAGGCGCTTCTCCACGGCGGCCCGCTCGTTGAGGATGGCCACCACGCCGAAGCCGCTCAGGCCCGCGGAAGGCAGCACCACGAGCAGGATGAGCAGCGCGAACGTGCGCCGGAAGGAGAGGAACTCGCGGACGGTGGAGGCGGACACGGCTTGAGGGCTCGAGGCGGGTGGGGGAGGGCGCCCCCAAGGCCCCCACATTAACGGACGCGCCCCTCGTGTCCCGAGCAAACCACGCGTCGCCCCGCGCACGGCACCGGACAGCCCCGCGCCGCGAGCCAACGTCGCCTGCCAGGTCCCTGCTCTTGCATGCGCACGGCCGCTGAGGCCGTCCTCCGCGCTGTCAGCCTCTGCACCTCTCGGGGCACGCGGAGTGCCCCCTCCGCGGCCGTGCTGTTTTCCTCCGCACCTCCGGCGGAGGGGGGGCGCGTCCGCGCAGGAAGCGTGTCGGTACAGTGCGCCCCG
>JAKEEX010000464.1 GCA_022616315.1 Myxococcaceae bacterium | reverse complement strand
GGCATCGCGGACAAGCGCTTCGAGGTGCAGGCCGAGGGCGTGCTCGAGCTGATGAGCGACGGGTACGGCTTCCTGCGCAGCGCGGACAGCGACTACCAGCCGAGCCCGGACGACATCTACGTCTCCCCCAGCCAGGTGCGCCGCTTCAACCTGCGCCCCGGGGACACGGTGTCCGGCACCATCCGCCAGCCACGCGAGGGGGAGCGCTTCTTCGGCCTGTCGCGCGTGGAGCGCGTCAACTTCGTGGACCCGCTCAGCGAGGAGGCCAGGGAGCGCATCCTCTTCGACAACCTCACGCCGCTCTATCCGACGCGCAAGCTCAAGCTCGAGCACGACGGCGCGGAGATGACCACCCGCATCATCGACATGTTCTGCCCCATCGGGCTCGGGCAGCGCTGCCTCATCGTGGCGCCCCCGAAGGCGGGCAAGACGGTGCTGCTGCAGAACATCGCGCACGCCATCAGCAAGAACCACCCGGACCTGAAGCTCATCGTGCTCCTGGTGGACGAGCGGCCCGAGGAGGTGACGGACATGGAGCGCAGCGTGCGCGGCGAGGTGGTGTCCTCCACCTTCGACGAGCCCGCCACGCGCCACGTCCAGGTCGCCGAGATGGTCATCGACAAGGCCAAGCGCCTGGTGGAGCAGAAGCACGACGTGGTCATCCTGCTCGACTCCATCACCCGCCTGGCCCGTGCCTACAACACGGTGGTCCCCTCGAGCGGGAAGATCCTCTCCGGCGGCGTGGACGCCAACGCGCTCCACAAGCCCAAGCGCTTCTTCGGCGCGGCCCGCAACATCGAGGAGGGTGGGAGCCTCACCATCATCGGCACGGCGCTCATCGACACCGGCAGCCGCATGGACGAGGTCATCTTCGAGGAGTTCAAGGGCACCGGTAACTCGGAGATCGTGCTGGACCGCAAGCTGATGGAGAAGCGCATCTTCCCCACGCTGGACATCAACAAGTCCGGCACGCGCAAGGAGGAGCTGCTCCTGTCGACCGCGGACCTCATCCGCATCACGGCGCTCCGGCAGGTGCTCCATCCGTTCACGCCCATCGACGCGATGGAGTTCGTGCTCAAGCACATGCGGCCTACCGCCGGGAACGCGGAGTTCCTCGGCTCGATGAACCGCTAGGGCCAAAAGCTCACGTGGCCTGCACCCGCTTCCTCATGAAGTCGAAGCAGGCCACGAGGATGGCCGCCACCGGCACGGCGAACAGCGCCCCCACCAGCCCGTAGCTCCGCTCCCCCGCGATGAGCGCGAAGGCCACCACCACCGGGTGGATCCGCGCCGCGCTGCCCATGATCTTCGGGTTGAGGACGTACGCCTCCAGCGCGTGGATGCCGATGATCCACGCCAGGATGGCCGCGCCCGTCCCGAAGCTCCCGGACAGCCCGATGAGCACGATGGGCACCGAGCTGATGATGGTGCCGAAGATGGGGATGAGGCTCAGGAAGGTGGCGATGGTGGCCAGGAGGAAGGCGAACTTCACCTGGAACAGCACGAGCCCCAGGAACGTGAGCGCGCCGTTGACCAGACAGATGGTCACCTGGCCACGCACGACGCCGGCGAGGCTCCGGTCGATGGTGGCCGCGAGCACCTGGACGTCCTCGGCGTACTCCCGGGGCACCAGGCTCCGCGCGTAGGCGCCGATGGCGCGCGAGTCGATGGAGAGGAAGGCCGCCACCATCAGCATGAAGAACGTCATGAAGATGCCGGCCAGCACCGCCGTGAGGATGCCGCGGCTGACGGCGACGATGTCCCCCACGTTCTCCTCGAGCAGCTCCGCCGCCCGGTCGATGAGCCCCTCCACGAAGAGGTGGAGGTCCAGCGACAGCTGTACGCCCTCCTCCGGCCCCCGCTCCGCCAGGCTGCGCCTCGAGAGGGCCGCCGGAATGCCACGCTCGCGCAGCCAGGCCTCCGCCGCGGCGGCAATCTCCTCGATGCGCTCCGGCGTCAGCGTGCGCGCCCACGTCACCGCCCCACCGCTGATGCGCACGAGCTCCGCGTAGATGTTGGGCACCAGCGCGACGACGAAGAGGTACACGCCCACGAAGAAGAGGGCGTAGAGGAGCAGCACCGCCACCCAGCGCGGAATGGCGTGGCCGCGGATACGCACCTTGCTCAGCCGGTTGACCCCGGGGGCAATGAGGTAGGCGATGAGCGCGGCACCCGCGAACACGAGCAGCACGCCGCGGAACACCACCGCCACGAGCAGCAGAAACAACCACAGGCCCGCCAGGAGAACGAGGCGCTTCCGGTTCCCGGCCGGCGGGGTACCCGTGACGTCCATGACCGCGCGGCTTAAGGCAGATGGGGCGTGCGGTAAAGCGGCTTCTCCTCGGGACACCCGGCAGGCGCTGCGCACCTCACGCGCGGGGGAGGGCTCTAGCGACGTGCGCGCAGCAGGGCCTCGGTGCGCTCGAGGCACTCGAGCATGAGGGGACGGTTGAAGCGTCCCCCCGTCGCCTCCCCCAGCTCGTGCATCTGCTCCGTGAGCCACCGCTCCAGGAAGAGGAGGGCGGGGCGGTCCGAGGGTGGGACCCCCGCCGCGAGGAAGCGGCGGTTGCGGAGGTAGTCGTCGTAGGCGTCGAGCTCGCGCCCCAGCTGCCAGCGCGCGAGCCGGAAGGCCTCGGCGTACACCGCCGGATGGGGCGCAGGGGCGTCAGGCGCCAGCACGGTCGCGAAGGCACCGATGGTGGCCGGGTCCACCTCCTGCACCGGCGGCGGCCACCGCTCGAGGTCCGTGGCGAGGAGCTTCGCCACCTCGTCGCGGAAGTGCTCGAGCAACGGTACCGGCTTTGCTGCGAGGAGCTGTTCCCAGCGCGACGGCATGGCCGCCCCTCTCTACCCCACCGGCGCGGCCTGCGAGAAGGGGAGGGTCCGCGGGTGGGCCTGTGCAGGTGCGAAGGCGAGCGACAGCTCCTTGCGGACGTGCGCATACACGGCGCGGCGGGTGAGGAAGTCGCGGTGGCCCACGCCCGTCACCTCCACGTGCGCGAGGTTGTCCGCGGCCGGCTCGCCGAGGAGGCAGCTGGGGTAGGGGCTCAGGCCGTCCGCCCGCGAGTAGATGGACACCAGGCGCACGTGCCGGGGGAAGGCGCCCGCGTCCAGGGCCCTCAGGAACCGGGCACGGGGCGTGATCTGCCACACGCTCGGAGAGACCGCCCCCACCGTCGCGCAGCCGAGGTACGCCACGGGCGTGCCCGCGTGGGGCGTCCCCAGCGTGATGAGCGTACAGACGCGCTGGTCCCCGCCCAGCCTCTTCACGTAGTAGCGACCGATGAGCCCTCCCAGGCTGTGGCCGATGATGGCGAGCGGGCCCATCTGGTAGCGCGCGTACATTCGCTCGACCTTCTGCGCCACGAGCGCGGCGCTCTCGTCGATGCCGCGGGTGTTGAGCGCGTCGAACATGCCCCCCAGGTGGATGCTCCACACGCAGTAGCCGTCCCGCCGCAGCCGGTGCTCGAGCACCTCCAGCACACGGCGCGTGCTGAGCAGCCCGTAGAGCAGCAGCACGGGGCGCGTGCAGCGGGTGAAGTCCGTCCGCCGCTCCACCTGCCTTCCGTGACGGTTCAGCTGCACGTAGCCGGCGAGGTTGGACGCCTCGCGCTGCAGCCTCCGCCACTGGATGATCAGGGACGTCATCACCCACCTCGCGCAAAGGGGGCGTGTCCCGGTCCCGTCACTCCCCCACGCGTGCGGTAAAAGTTGTGCTCGGCGCCGGCACTGCAATGGGCCAGGAGGTCGGACCGAACCCGCGGCGGGTGAACAGCGGCGCGCGTCGCTGGGTGCGTGCAATGCCGGCGGGAACCGGCGCGGGCGCGCAGAGTTTCCGGAGGACGACGTTGTCCATCCGGCCCACGTTGCCCTCCCCGCGGGCGGTGCCTACCGTCCTGCCCCGCGTCAGCTCGCCGTCCCGCACGGCCGGCCTCGAACCCTGCCGGCGTCCCCTCCCGCCCAGAAGGCCCGTCCGATGACCGACGCACGCGCGCTCACTCCCAGGCTCCCGACCCTCCGGCTCCTCATCGACGGCCAGCACGTGGAGCCTGTCGAGGGTGGCACGCTTCCCGTCATCAACCCCGCGACGGGCGAGCCCCTCTGCGAGGCACCCGCGGCGACGGCCCCCGACGTGGACCGCGCGGTGCGTGCCGCGCGCAGGGCCTTCGAGGAGGGGCCGTGGGCGCGTCTGGGAGGCCGGGCGCGTGGAAATGTGCTGCGCCGCTTTGCGGAGCTCCTGTCCTCCCGGCGCGACGAGTTCGCGCTCGTCGAGTCGCTCAACAACGGCAAGACGTTCCGGCAGGCCCTCTCCGGGGACGTGGGTCCCGGCGCGGCCACGCTCGCCTACTTCTCCGAGCTCGCGGGCCACTGCTTGGGTGAGGTGCTCCCGGTGGACGGGCCCTTCCACACCTACACCCGGCGCGAGCCCCTCGGCGTGGTGGGCGCCATCGTCCCGTGGAACTACCCCACGTGCCTCGCGTGCTGGAAGCTCGGGCCCGCGCTCGCGGCCGGGTGCACGGTGGTGCTCAAGCCCTCCGAGCTCACGCCCCTCACGGCGCTCAAGCTGGGCGAGCTGGCGCTGGAGGCGGGCCTCCCTCCCGGCGTCCTCAACGTGGTGCCCGGCTTGGGGGACCAGGCGGGAGAGGCGCTCGCGCGGCATCCGGAGGTGGACAAGCTCTCCTTCACCGGCTCGGGCCGCACCGCGCGCCGCCTCCTGCAGGCGAGCGCCGCGAGCAACCTGAAGAAGCTCACCCTGGAGCTCGGCGGCAAGAGCCCGCAGCTCGTCTTCCCGGACGCGGACATGGACGCCGCGGTGGAGGCGTGCTTCTGGGGCATCTTCAGCAACAAGGGCGAGATCTGCAACGCGGGCAGCCGGGTGCTCGTGCACCGCGACGCGTACGAGCCCTTCGTGGAGCGCCTGGTCGCGCGCGCACGGAAGATGGTGGTGGGAGACCCCCTCGATGCGCGGACGGAGATGGGCGCGCAGGTGAGCGAGAAGCACCTCATGACGGTGCTCGGCTACATCCGGAGCGGGGTGGAGCAGGGGGCGCGGCTCCTCACCGGCGGCGCTCGCGACACGGGCGGGGACAGGGCGCGCGGCGCCTTCCTGCAGCCCACCGTCTTCGGAGACGTGGGCCCCGGGATGCGCATCGCCCAGGAGGAGATCTTCGGCCCCGTGCTCGCCTGCATGCGCTTCGACGACGACGCGGAGGCGCTCGAGGTGGCCAACGGAACGCCCTTCGGCCTGGCCGCCGGCGTGTGGACGCGCGACGTGGCGCGGGCGCAGGTGCTGGCGCAGCGGCTGAGGTCCGGCGTGGTGTGGATCAACTGCTACAACGAGTTCGACGACGCGGCGCCCTTCGGCGGCTTCCGCGAGTCCGGCTGGGGCCGCGACCTCTCGCACCACGCGCTGGATGGGTACACCCAGGTGAAGGCCGTCTGGACGAAGCTTCCGCCCGTCTGAAGGGTGAGGGGGATGGACGCATGATGACCCGAGGGAGCAAGCGCCTCGCACGCCGGAGCACGCCCCTGAGGACCGCCCGTGGCGAGCGGGTGCGCCGCAGGACCGTGGGCACCACCGTCGAGCGCGAGCCCGCGGGCGTGGACGCGCTGGAGCGGTGGCTCCACGAGAAGGGCGCCACCAAGGCCAAGGTGGGCGGCTTCGACGTGGATGGCGTCTGGCGCGGAAAGTACATCAGCGTGGAGAAGCTGCTGTCCGCGGTGGGCGGGGGCCTCGGCTTCTGCGACGTCATCTTCGGCTGGGACGTGGCCGACGAGCTCCTGGACAACGCCGAGGTGACGGGGTGGCACTCGGGCTACCCGGACCTGCAGGCGCGCGTGGACGTGTCGAGCGGGCGCATCATCCCGTGGGAGCCGGACACCGCCGCCTTCCTCCTGGACTTCGTGGACGGGAAGGGCGGGCCCTTCGAGCCGAGCCCGCGGCAGCTCCTCCAGCGCGTCAGCCGGATGGCCCGGGATATGGGCTACCTGCCGCGCTTCGGCGCCGAGTTCGAGTACTTCCTCTTCCGCGAGACGCCGCAGTCCCTGCGCGACAAGGGGTTCCAGCGCCTGACGCACCTGAGCCCCGGCATGTTCGGCTACTCGTGGCTGCGCTCGAGCGCCCACGCCGAGCTGGTGCATGCCATCGTGGACGGGTGCCGCGCGTTCGGAATCGACGTCGAGGGGATGCACACGGAGACGGGCCCGGGCGTGTACGAGACGGCCCTCCGCTACGACGAGCTCGAGCGCGCGGCGGACAAGGCGGCCCTCTTCAAGACGGCGGTGAAGGAGATCTGCGCGCGCCACGGCGTGCTCGCCTGCTTCATGGCGAAGGTGGACGCGCGGCTCCCCGGCTGCTCCGGCCACCTCCACCAGTCCCTCTGGGACGTGGAGGGCCGCCGCAACCTCTTCCATGACGCGCGCGCGGAGGGCGGGCGGAGCACCCCGATGCGCCACTACCTGGGCGGACAGCTGACGCTGATGCCCGAGCTCACGGCCCTCTGCTGGCCCACCGTCAACAGCTACAAGCGCGCCGTGGAGAACACGTGGGCGCCCACGCGGGCAACCTGGGGCGTGGAGAACCGCACGTGCGCGGTGCGCGTCATCCCCGGCGGCCCCAAGGGCACGCGCGTGGAGTACCGCCTGCCCGGCGCGGACATGAACCCGTACGTCGCCATGGCGGCGAGCCTCGCTGCGGGGCTCTGGGGCATCCGGCACCGCGTGGAGCCTCCGCGTCCGACGTCCGGCAACGGCTACGCCACCGAGGCCCCGCCGCTCCCCCGCACCCTCAAGGACGCGGTCGCGCTGCTGCGGCGCAGCCGGGTGGCGCGTGAGCTGCTCGGCGAGGGCTTCGTGGACCACTACTGCCGCACCCGGGAGTGGGAGGTCCGCCAGCACGAGCGGGCCGTCACGCCGTGGGAGCTGGAGCGCTACTTCGAGCTCGCGTGAAGGCCGGGGCCAGGAGCCCCGGGGAGGAGGGAGGAGCCATGCGTCTGTTCGACATTCCGACCGAGGCCCGCGTCACCGAGATGGCCTGGCCCACGCGCATCGTGTTCGGCGCAGGGGCGCTGCAGCGGCTGCCCGCGCACGTGGCCCGCCTGCGGATGCGCAAGCCGCTCCTGGTGACGGACACCGGGGTGGTGCGCGCCGGGCTCGCATCCCGCGTCCAGGACTCGCTTCGCGCCGGGGGCGTGTCCTTCGTGGTCTTCGAGGGCGTGGAGCCCAACCCCACGGAGCGGGACGTGGAGGAGGGGCTCGCCGCGTACATTGCGGGAGGGTGCGACGGCCTCATCGCGCTCGGTGGAGGGAGCCCACTGGACGCGGCGAAGCTCGTGCAGCTGCGCACCATGCACCCACCACCGCTCAGCCGCTACGACGACGCGACGGGCGGGGACCGCCACGTCGAGGACACGCTCCCGCCGCTCATCGCCATCCCCACCACCGCGGGCACGGGCTCGGAGGTGAGCCGCTCCGGGGTCGCCACGCTGAAGGACACGGGCCGCAAAACGGTCATCTTCAGCCCCTTCCTGCTCCCGAAGGCCGCCATCTGCGACCCCGAGCTCACCCTGGGGCTGCCGCCCGGGCCCACCGCCGCAACGGGGATGGACGCCTTCACCCACTGCCTGGAGGCCTACGTCGCCAGCGGCTTCCACCCGCTCGCGGACGCGGTGGCCATCGACGGAATCCGGCGCGTCGCGCGCTCGCTGCCCGTGGCGGTCCGCGAGGGCCGCAACCTCGTGGCGCGCACGGACATGATGGTGGCCGCCATGCAGGGGGCCATGGCCTTCCAGAAGGGGCTCGGTGCGTGCCACGCGCTGGCGCACGCGCTCACGCCCATCTCCGGAACGCACCACGGACTGGCCAACGCGCTCTGCCTGCCCGCGGTGATGGAGTTCAACCGCGAGGCGGCGGCGGAGCGGATGGCCCAGCTGGCGGTGGCCATGGGCGAGGACGCGCGCGAGCGGGAGGACGTGCTGGCGCGGCGTGCCGTGGAGCGCGTGCGCGCGCTCAACGCGGAGGTGGGGCTCCCCACGCGCCTCCGCGACGTGGGCGTGCGCGAGGAGGACCTGCCCCGGATTGCCGCCAAGGCCTTCCAGGACGCGAGCCACCAGTGCAACCCGCGGCGCTGCTCCAAGGCGGACCTGCTGCAGCTGGCGCGGACGGCGTGGTGAGCGCCCGCGCCCGGGTACGTCAGCGCACGGCGCCCGAGCTGACCGCGCCCTTCGCCGCCTCGGCGTCCGCGGGAGCCGGCGCGGCCCAGCTCTGCTGTGCGGGTGCAGCGGGGACTTGAGTCTCGAGCTGCCCGCCGGGCTTCACGACCGCGCCCACGGCCACCTCGGAGTCCTTCTCGGGCGCGAACGAGAGCGTCTCCACGAAGACCTGCCCCGGGAGGCGCAGGTTGATGGGCGTGAAGCGCTGGTTGGTCGGCATCTCGTAGAGCTGCTGGCTTACCGAGCCCGCGTTCAGCTTCTGGTCGGAGAGGAAGACGTAGAGCGACACGTCGCCCTCCTCCACCGGGATGCGGTAGCTCACGTTGCCCATGGGCTCACCCGCATTGCAGCGCACCGACTTGTTCTCGTGCGTCATCGTGAGCTGCCGCAGCACGCCCGTGGAGGAGCGCGTGAAGGCGAGGCAGTAGGGGAGCTGGTCCTTCGCGGGGACGATCTCCACGCGGTCCCCGCCGAGGCGGCGCAGCTCGGCGCGCTTCGACTGCGCGCGCGGCGTCCCCTCACACGCCGACACCACCCCCAGCAACAGTGCAGCAGCGACGGCGAGCCTTGCGCGTGCCATGTCGTAACCCCTCCGGGCACGGCACCCACCGGCATGGAGGCGCCGGCCTCACGGCTTCACGTAGACCACAACTTGCGGCGTCTCGTCCACGTAGAGCCCCGTGACGGGGTGTGTGGTCCCGTAGGCCTGCCAGATGTCGTACTCGTGCGCGCGGAACTCCTGGTGGTACTGGTATGCGGCAATGTGCGAGTCGCCCGGCCCCGCTGCGGGCCGCAGGTCCGGCCGGAGCATCCCGTTGGCCTGGTAGTCCCGGAACGAGTAGCCGTTCACCTCGTGGAGGTACACGCGTGCGCCGTGCGGCGCGTGGGTGTTGATCCACGGCAGCACGCCGGTGACGTGGCTGCTCCAGAACTGCCGCTGCATCCCGAGGGACGCGGCCCCGGGCAGTCCTCCCGCGAGCTCCGAGTACGCGGCGGTCCCGTAGGGCCACACGCGCCAGGTGCCCCACAGCGCCGGCGCGAGGAGGAGCACCGACAGCACCGCCACGAGCGGCCCGGCGAGCGCGCGTCCGGGTGTCCGCTCTGCGAGCGACCGGCCGGCACGCACCACGGCGGCGCCGGCGAGCAGCACGAGGAAGGGCATGGCCGGGAGCCAGTGCTTCACGCCACCGAAGTGCGGCACCTGTGGGTGGCTGATGATGGCGATGGGCACCAGCGCGTTGACGGCCACGAGGGCCTCGCCGAACGACACCGGGCGCACCCACGCACGCGTGCGCGCCGGGAGTGCCAGCAGCGCGCGCCCCACCACCGCCAGGAGGCCGGTGACCATGGGCACGAAGAGGGACGTGGGGACGGTGAGCGCCGTCTTCACCACGACGTAGGCGAGCGGGAAGGGCGGAGCGCGCAGCAGCGTGCCCAGGTAGAACCACGCGTAGTGCACGTGCTGGGCGTGGAAGCGGAGGTACCACGCCGCGCGGTCCACGGGGTGGTGCCAGAGGTAGGGCCAGTGCAGGTAGAAGACCGCGGGGCCCAGCACGGCCATGGCGCCGAGCGGCAGCACCGCGCGGAACGCCCCGTCCGCCCGGGTCCTCAACTGCGCGAGCAGCACGCCCGTGCCCACCACCGCCACGAGGAAGAGCAGGGTGTGTGGGGACAGCAGGACGAAGCGCCGCTGGAAGCCCACCGGACCCAGGATGAGCGCGAGCAGCCCGAAGAGTCCGGCGACCACCGTGTACAGCGCCGCGAGCTGGACCAGCGTGTGGCGCCCCGAAGGAGCCGCCGCCGTCGCGCGCCAGGCCTGGTGAGCCGCGAACGGCAGCAGCACGAGCGGCAGGAAGAGCGCGTTGTGCTTGGTGGCCAGCGCGAGCCCGAAGGCGAGGCCAGAGAGGAGCCCCCACCGCGCGTCCTCGCGCGAGCGCCAGAAGAGGTACACGACGAGCAGCCACATGGCCGCCACCGGGACGTCGAAGCAGGCCAGCACGCCGTTGAAGAGGTGGCGCGGGACGAGCAGGAAGCTCGACGCGGCGAAGAGCGCCGCGGCCCGTCCGAACAGCCCGAGCCCCATCCGGTAGACGAGCAGGGGGATGAGCGCGGCGAAGGCGAAGGCCGGCAGGCGGTACGCAGTGGCCGGGCGTACCCACCCGAGCGCGTCGTGGAAGAGCAGGTGGCTGAGCCCGAACAGCGACTTGAGCAGCACCGGGTGCTCGTGGTTGAAGTCCCACGCGCGGACGATGGCCGCGTCGGTGAATGCCTCGGCGGGGTGCGTCCACAGGAGCTGGAACCACCGTGACGCGCTCTGTGCCGCGGCGAAGTACACGCTCTCGTCGCGTGTGAAGCCCACCGCCTGCTCCACGGCGAGCAGCGCGGTGAACGCGGCGGCGAAGAGGGCCCAGCTCGCGGCGCGATCCACCCGGGTGAGGGGCGACGGGGCCCACCAAGACGTCGGCGCCCCCATCGCAGGCGACGACGGGACGTCCGCGGACGGGGAGGGCGCGGCCTCCTTCAGCTGCTCGACGGCCGACACGTCAGTAGCCCTCCTGCGCCGGGGCACCGAGCGCAGCCACGTCCAGACAGTCCCAGCGCAGCTCCGCCAGGTCCGACTGCGTCCACACCTTGAGGGTGCGCGGGCCCTCACGTGGGCGCGCCGGGCGGTCCACGCGCTCGAGGCCCTCCGTCCCCGGTGCGAGCGTCAGCTGCAGCAGCGCCTCACCCGTCGCGGCGTCGTCCACACCCAGGTGCGCCGGCGTCACGCGCGGACCCTTCTGCACCGCGTGCTCGCCGACGATTCCCGCCTCCAGGCGCAGGAGCGCGGAGGAGGGGACGTCCGGAAACTCCGCCACGAGCCTCACCGGACCGCCCGGTGCGTGCATCCACAGACAGCGCAGAGGCGCGAAGTCCACCTCGCGCCACTCGGGCGCGACGTAGAGGTGCGAAGGCCCGGGACAGCGGTGCGCCTTCCCGTCCCACGGGCACGACGTGCGCTCTCCGCTGCGCAGGTCCTCCAGGTACACCTGCGCGGAGGCGACGGCGCGGGTGGCGCGGAAGGCCTCGTGCCGGTGGCGGCCATTGCGGTAGGCCGTGAGCTCCAGCGTCCCGAAGCGCACGGGTGGCCCCTCCGGCGTGCGTCCGGGCAAGAAGTCGCGCGCGAACCCGGCCGCGTCCGAGCGCGGAAGCAGCGGCTGGGACAGCACCCACAGCCGCTCCGCCTCCACGTAGTCACGCGTGGCGTTGTGCACGTCACTCCAGAGCGGGAGCGTGGGAGGGAGGTAGAGGCGCGCGCGGTCCGTCCACCAGGGCTGGAGCACCACCGCATCCCCTGGCCGTGCGTGTGCCGAGAGGTGCTTGCCCACCTGACGGTAGTCCTCTTCGTCCGGCAGGGTGTGGGGAAGGCGCCAGTGGAAGACGAGCGCGAGCAGGCCGGCCACGACGAGCGCCACGAGCTCGAGTGCGGGAAGGGCCCTCATGGCGCGCGGACGGGCGTCAGGACTTCGCAAGGCGGATCTTCTGCTCGCTCTTGTCGCGGCAGAAGGTGCAGAACGCGGCGTCTCCGACCGGGTAGGACGGCGTCCAGGGCGGGTACATCGCGCAGCGCGGGTCCAGGCAGTGGTGGAGCTCCCACAGGTGCCCGAGCAGCTGCATCGCGTGGCGCGCCACCAGCTTCTGTCCCGCCTCCAGGTCCTTCACTCCGTAGGTGCTGAGGAGCGCCTTGTCCTGCCCGTACAGCGCGAAGCCAGTGGTGGGGGCGGTGCCAGAGGGCAGCTCGCGGTCCTTCAGCTTGCGCGGGGTGAGGTAGAGCACCTTGTCGTCCGCGTAGGAGCGCACCAGCGGCGCGCGCGCGAGCGCCTGCTCCGCATCCAGTGGGTCCTTGAGGTCCGGCGGCAGCGCGAGTGGCCCCGTGTGCTCGCAGCCCACTCCGAACGCCGTGTAGAGGACGCGGCAGAACTTCTCGAGCTGCTTCTCGTCGTAGCTGGCCAACGTCACGACGCGGATCACGTGGCGCTCCTCATCGACACTCGGGCGCGTGTGCGCCGTCCTGCAGCAGTGTGCCTCACTTCTTCTTCCTGGCGCCCTTCTCGGCCCCTTCGGCCTTCGCCTTCGGAGGGCGTCCGCGCTTCTTCGCAGGCGCCGCCTCTGCCTCGGCGGCCCTGGCCTTGGGAGGGCGCCCCCGCTTCTTCGGCGCTGCGGCCTCGGCCACCTCCGGCTTCGCCTTCGGAGGACGTCCGCGCTTCTTCGGGGCGGCGGCCTCTGCCTCCGCAGGCTTCGGCTTGGGGGGACGCCCGCGCTTCCTGGGGGCGGCCTCCGCGGCCTCCTCCTCTTCCTCGGCGGGGGCCTCCTCCGCGGCCTCCTCCTCGGAGGGTGCCTCCTCCTCCGCGGGAAGCTCCAGGTCGGTGTCGAGCCCGAGCAGCTCCTCGTCCAGCTCGAGCCCCTCGACATCCGCCCGCTGGCGGAACTCCTCCGCGGTGCGCTTGGGACGCTCGCGCCCTGGCGGGAAGAGGATGACGTCCACCGCGTCCTCGGCGTTGCACGGGGCCGTGTTGAGCGCGGCGGACAGCTCGGCCACGAGCAGGTGGCGGGCGGTGTCGTAGAGCTCGCGCTCCTTGGTGGGCAGCGGGCGGAGCTCGGACAGGACGGCGAGCCCCTTCACCACCTCGGTGAGCCCCAGGAGGCCGCCGGAGGTCATCCGCTCCACGTTCGTTCGCGCGCGCTGCTTCCAGTCGAGGTCGGCCTTGTCGCTGTCCGCCTTGAGGAACGCGAAGATGGAGGCCACGTCCTCGGGAGTGGCCACCTTTCGCAGCCCGATGGCGACCACCTTGGCCTGCGGCACGCGGACGAGGGCGCCGTCCTCCTCCCGGCGGAGCGTGACGAAGGTGAGCCGCTGTCCGGCAACCTCCATCGGCTCGATGGCCGTCACCCGGCAGACACCCTGGTTCGGGTAGACCACGCGGTCATTCACCGTGATGCTGAGTGGCGCGGACGCGTCTGGCATGTACCCCCTCGGGCACGAGGGAAAGGACGTCGGTGGTCCTAGCACCGAGCCCCGGGCGACGCCACGCCCTTCCGCTTCCACGTGCGCCGTACCGGTCCGAATGGCGGCACGGCGTCGGCGGTTGGGAGGCCACCATGTCGTCGCGCACGAAGCCCCGCCGCCCGGGTGCCTGCCATCCGGCCGTCCTGCTCTGTTGTCTTCTCGGCGCCACGGTGGCCCACGCCGCGCCCGCCGTCTTCCTGGCCCCCGCGCTGGGCTCGACGCGGGAGGTGACCGTCTCCGGACGGGTGTACCGGGATGCGCCCTCGCCCGGGAGCTCCACGCTCGCGCGAAACCTGCGGCGCCTGACCGCCGGCAACTGGGAGGGGGCACCGCTCCAGCTCTCCTTTGCAGGGCAGACGGCGGAGCTGCGCAGCGGCCAGGACGGCCGGTTCGAGGTGACGTTCCGCGCGCCCGACGGAGGGCCGGGCTTCCTGGCGGGGCTGCACGAGGTCCGCGCCCGCGCTCCCGGGGCCGAGGCCCGCACCCCCGTGGAGGTGGTGGCGGACGAGGCACCCTTCTTCGTCGTCACCGACTTCGACGACACGCTCGGGCAGACGAACGTGCTGAGCGCGCGCGGCCTCTTCACCTCCGCGCTCCTCCAGGACGCGGACACGCAGCCCGTGGTGGAGGGCATGGCGGAGTTCGTGCGGTGCCTGAGCACCGGGAAGCCGGCGCGGCCCGGAGTCGCGGTGGTGAGCGGCTCGCCCGTGCAGTACGGCCCGCGGATGATGCGCTTCCTCGCGCGAAACGGCTTCCCCTTCACGGGACTGTACCTGCGAAACCTCGGCCCCGGCACGCTGCGCGGCTACAAGCAACCCCGCATCCGCCAGCTGCTCACGCAGATGCAGCAGCCGGTGGTGTTCGTGGGCGACTCCAGCGAGCACGACCCCGAGGTCTACGCGGAGATGCGAGAGGCCTTCCCGGAGCGCGTGCAGCACATCTACATCCGCAAGGTCGGACACGCGGAGGACGCCGCGCGCTTTGAGGGGATGGTGCTCTTCGACGCGCCGGCGGAGGCTGCCTGGCACGCCGTGCGCCATGGGCTCGCATCCGAGGCGTGCGTGCGGGCCGCGTTCCCTGAACCTCCAGCGGAGTCGCCGTCGCGCTGAGCGTCACCCGGGCTGCGCGTGCTCTCTGGCGTCAGGGCATGCGGCCCACCGCGTCCAGTCCGAAGCTGAGGCGCGAGCGGAGCATCGGTGGTGGAAGTGCACGGAGGGCGAGAACGCGGTCCAGGCGCGCGGTGAGCTCGGGCCGGAGACGCCCGAATTGAATGCCGAGCGCGGGCGCGAAGCCCTGGACACCGCCCGCCGGTGCGTAGACCCAGGCCACCTCGCCGTGGAGCGGCAGCACGCCGTCCTCGAGCCACATCTCGAGGAGCACCGGCTGTCCGGGACGCACGTGCCCTGGCATGTGCGACGCCGCCACCGTCAGCCCCGCGCCTCCGCGCGAGATGTTGCGCACGACGTACGTGGGTGAGTCCGCACTCTCCTCCTGCGTGCGCAGGTGGAAGGGGATGCGCGGGTAGCGACGCGTCTGCTCGTCCCGGTGCGCCTCGAAGATGCGCGCCAGCGCCGAGTCAACGCCGGTGCGGTCCGCGCCCGCCTCGTACCGGACGCTCAGGAGGTAGCTTTCGGGCCCGAGCCGGAGCACGCGCCCCACCTCGCCCAGGACCTCCACGGGTGTGTCCAGCCCCGAGGCGTGCAGCTCGAACACGAAGCGCGTGCCCACCGCCACCTCGCGCTGGCTCGGCAGCTGGACCTCGCCCTTGTTCACGCTCCGGGTCAGCTCCCCGAGCAGCGACGCGGGGCTCCGGTAGCTGACCCTCAGTCGCACGGGAGCTTTGCCGGACATCGAGCGTGGAAGGTCCATCTCCCCCCTCTTGGGCGTGGAACCCCGTGAGGTACCAGCGATTCGATGTGCGAGGAAAGGCGCGACGCGCGCTGCCTCCACGACACGCTGCATCCACGCGACAGCCTGTGGATTGCTGTGGATAGCTGTGGACAACTCCCGGTTTCTTGACCGGGTGGATCGCCACCGTTAGCTTCGCGGGCCGAAGTGGCAAGGAGTGGGAAGCGGTGGATCCGCCTCACGCACCTTGCCCCAACCCTGGGCTGCCCCAAGCGCGTGTTCCGTGGAGTCTTCGAGCACCAGATTGACGCGAAGGGCCGCACGAGCCTGCCGGCGAAGCTGCGCGACACGCTCGTGGGCGCCTACGACGAGCGCCTCATCCTCACGACGGCGCTCGACGCGTGTCTGCACGCGTATCCGGTGCGCGAGTGGGAGGCGCTCGAGGCGGCCCTGGCCAAGCGCAACCCCATGGAGCCCGGGGTGAAGACGCTGATGCGCCTCTACGTGGCGCCGGCGCAGGAGGTGACGCTCGACAGGCTCGGGCGGCTCCTGGTGCCCCCGTCCTTACGGACTCACGCGGGGCTGGAGAAGGACGTGGTGTGGGCGGGGATGGTGAAGGTCATCGAGCTGTGGAGCGCGGACGGCTGGCGCAAGGCGCAGGACGAGGCCCGCACGGCGGTGGACTCGGCCGAGCTGACGCGGGTGCTCGGGGAGCTGCGGCAGGGGTAGCGGCCCCGCGCGGCGACGTTCAGAGGGAGGGACGGTCAGATGGAGCAGTGGAGCGAGCGTCAGGTGGAGCAGGTGTGGGACCGCGACGAGCGCGGCGCGTCCGGGCACGTCCTCACGTTGCTGCTCGAGGGTGAGCTGGGCGTGAAGGAGCTCGCCGAGGTGGGTGACGAGCTGTTCCGGCTGCTCCAGCGCGGCGTCACGCAGGTGGTGCTGGACTTCACGGAGGTCCCCCACCTGGACTACCGCGGTGTCCGCCCGCTGCTTCCGCGCGTGGAGGCGCTCCGGCGCGCCGGCGGGGACGTGAAGCTGTCCGGCCTGTCCAGCTACCTCGCGGCGGTGCTGCGGGCCTCCGGCGCGCACGGCGTGTTCGAGGTGTACCCGCACTGCAACGACGCGCGGGCCGCGTTCTCCGTGGTCCCCACCGACCCCATCTAGAGACGGGAGGGGCCGTGGACTTCGCTCACCAGACGGTCTTGCCCCGGGAGGCCGTGGGCCTCCTGCGCCCCGGGGCCGGCCGCGTGCTGGTGGATGGGACGCTCGGTGGCGGCGGCCACAGCGAGCTCCTGCTCGAGCAGGGCGCCACCGTGTACGGCGTGGACCGGGATCCGCGTGCGCTCGAGGCCGCCGGCGCGCGGCTGAGCCGCTTCGGGACGCGCTTCACGGCCCGGCAGGGCAACTTCGGCGAGCTGCCGCGGCTCCTCTCAGACGTGCTGCCCGTGGACGGTGTGCTGGTGGACCTCGGGGTCTCCTCGCCCCAGCTGGACGAGGCCTCTCGCGGCTTCTCCTTCCAGACCGAGGGTCCGCTCGACATGCGGATGGGACCTGAGGGGCCGACCGCGGCCGAGCTCATCCGCACGACGGGCGAGGAGGAGCTCGCGGACCTCATCTTCCGCCTGGGCGAGGAGCGCTTCTCGCGGCCCATCGCGCGCAAGCTGAAGGAGCGCGAGCCCACCACCACGCTCGAGGCGGTGGACGCCATCAAGGCGGCCGTTCCGCGCAAGGCCTGGCCGGAGCGCATCCACGTGGCCACCCGCACCTTCCAGGCGCTGCGCATGGCGGTGAACGGGGAGCTGGAGGCGCTGGACGGGCTGCTGGCCGCGCTCCCGCGGATGCTGAGGGTGGGCGGTGTGGCCGCCGTCATCAGCTTCCACTCGCTCGAGGACCGGCGGGTGAAGGAAGGCTT
Organism: Myxococcaceae bacterium; assembly: GCA_022616315.1. Taxonomy (GTDB): domain Bacteria; phylum Myxococcota; class Myxococcia; order Myxococcales; family Myxococcaceae; genus JAKEEX01. The sequence continues at coordinate 23,047 of JAKEEX010000464.1, read as the reverse complement.
CCGCGCGCTGGAGGGCCAGTGCATCTGCCCGCCCGGGATGCCGGTGTGCGGGTGCGGCAGGAGAGGTGACTTCTCCGTCCTCACGCGCAAGGCCGTGGTGGCGGGTGAGGACGAGGTGGCGCGCAACCCCCGCGCCCGGAGCGCGCGCCTGCGCGCAGTGGAGCGAGTGCGATGAGCAAGTCCCAGGCGAGCTTCGGCGAGGTGCTTCGTGCCCTCCTCCCCGCGGCCATGTTCTTCCTCCTCTTCGCCGTGGCGGGCATCGTCCACGTCACCGGGCGCGTGCTGGTGGTGGACAGCGGCTACGCCCTGAGCCAGCTGGAGGCCGAGGGCCGCAGGCTCGAGCGCGAGCACCACCGCCTGACGCTCGAGCGCGCCACCCTGAGTGGGCCACAGCGCCTGGAGGCGCTCGCCCGCGAGCAGCTCGGCATGGGGCCGCCCGAGGCCGGCGCCCTCATCACCCTGCCGGCCCCGCGGCAGGAGGCGCGCGGCGCACTGGCGGCGCGGAGCACGAGGTGAGGACGCAGACCCACCTGCGCGCGGCCCAGGTCAGCGTGGACGCACCGGGCCGCTGGGTGCGGCTCCGGGTGGCGATGCTCGGGGCGGTCCTGCTCTGCCTCCTGGGCGTGGTGCTGGTGCGTGCGGTGAAGCTGCAGGTCTTCGAGCGCGAGCGGCTGGAGGGGCTCGCGCGCGACCAGTACGTGCGCCACATCGAGGTGCCGGCGCGACGCGGGGACATCTTCGACCGGCGGGGCGTCCCGCTCGCGCAGAGCGTGGACGTGGACTCCGTCTGGGTGGACCCCTCGCTCCTCACGGACGTGCCGCGGGCCGCACGCGCGCTGGCGAAGCGACTGTCGCTGGACTCAGGGGAGCTGGAGGCGCGCCTCATGAGGGGCAAGCGCTTCGCCTGGGTGAAGCGGCAGCTCAAGCCCCGGGAGGGGGACGCCGTCCGCGCGCTCGGGCTTCCGGGTGTGGGGTACACGAAGGAGCCGCGACGCTTCTACCCTCAGCGGGAGCTGGCCGCGCACGTGCTCGGCATGGTGGGCACGGATGGGCATGGCCTGGAGGGCCTGGAGCGCGCCTTCGAGGACGAGCTGTCCGGCGAGTCCGCGCAGGTCCCGGGCCTGAGGGACGCGCGCGGCCGCAAGGCGCTGGTGGAGGGCGCGGCGGACCCGGAGGACCACACCGGTGCGAGCGTGACGCTCACGCTGGACCGGCACATCCAGTACGTCGCGGAGAAGGCGCTCGCGAAGGCGGTGCACGACGCGCGCGCCGTGGCCGGCATGGTCGTGGTGATGGACCCCGCAACCGGCGAGGTGCTCGCGCTCGCCAACCATCCCCGCTTCAACCCCAACCTGCCCGGCAGCGCCACCCTGGCGCAGATGCGCAACCGCGCCGCTCTGGACCTCTACGAGCCCGGCTCCACCATGAAGCCCTTCGTGGTGGCCGCGGCGCTGGAGGCGGGCGCGGTGGGGCCGGACCAGACGTTCGACTGCGAGCAGGGCGCCCTGCGCATCGGGAGCCACACCATCAACGACTCGCACGCCTACGGTCTGCTCACGCCGGAGGGCATCCTCCGGGTGTCCTCCAACATCGGCATGACGAAGGTGGCCCAGCGCCTGGGCCGCGAGCGCCTCGTGGCGGCCTTCCAGTCCTTCGGCTTCGGTGAGAGGTCCGGCCTCTTGCTGCCGGGAGAGGGCAAGGGAAGCCTCCCGTTCCCGCGCGCGGACGTGGCGCTCGCGACGCAGTCCTTCGGTCAGGGGCTGACGGCCACCGTGGTGCAGGTGACGGCGGCATACGCGGCGCTGGCCAACGGGGGGCAGCTGATGCGGCCCTTCCTCGTCTCCCGCGTGGTGGACCCGGACGGGGTGGTGCTGCTCGAGAACAAGCCGACGAAGGTGCGCCAGGTCGTCTCCCAGGGCACGGCGCGGCGGGTGGTGCGGATGCTCGAGTCCGTGGTGAGCAAGGGGGGGACGGCGCCCCGCGCGGCCATGCCCGGCTACCGGGTGGCCGGCAAGACGGGCACCGCGCAGAAGGTGGACACGGTGGCCGGGGGCTACTCGGACAAGCGGATTGCCTCCTTCGTGGGCATGGTGCCGGCCGAGGCCCCCCGCCTGGTGGTCCACGTGGTGGTGGACGAACCGAAGACGGACGTGTACGGCGGACTGGTGGCCGCACCCGCGGTCCGGGAGATTGCGGAGGCGTCTCTTGCCTACATGGGCGTGCCTCCGTCGCAGGCCGTGAGCCGGGGCCAGGTGGTGGCGGAGGTGGGACGCGAGGAGCCGCCTCCTGCGGCCGAGCCGCCCCGTCCGGCGGTGGTGGAGGTGTCGGTGGCTGGCAGCCCTGGCGGGGGAGCGGTCCGGATTCCGGACCTGCAGGGGCAGGTGGGACGGGAGGCCGTGGCGCGGCTGGTGGGAATGGAGCTGACACCCCGGCTGGTTGGCAGCGGACGCGTGGTGACCCAGCGGCCAGCCGCCGGGAGCGTCGTGGAGAAGGGCGCACTGGTGACGTTGGAGCTTGCGTCGCGGTAAAGGGCCCGCCAAAAGCGGCGTCTAGGATGGGGCGGGGTGTGTCCCCCGAGGCGGAGCGTCTCGGGCGGCAAGACCCACACATGGCCCGGAGCAGAGGACGAGATGAAGCTGACGGATGTGCTGGCGGGATGTGGCGCTGAGCAGGCCTCCGGTGGACGCGCGAGCGCGGACGTCACCGGTGTGGTCCTGGACTCGCGGCAGGTGAAGGCAGGCGACCTCTTCGTGGCCCTCCCCGGGACCAAGACGGACGGAGCCCAGTTTGTCGGAGAGGCGGTGAGCCGGGGCGCGGTGGCGGTGCTGGCCGAGAGGCCCATACCGAGCCAGGTTCCCTTCTTCGTCGTGAGCAACGTCCGGCAGGCGCTGGCCATCGTGGCCGCCAACTTCTACGGCCGCCCCGCGCAGGAGCTGACGCTGCTCGGCATCACCGGCACCAACGGCAAGACGACCACCAGCTACCTGCTGGAGTCCATCGCCGCGGCCGGAGGCGCCACGACGGGGCTCCTCGGTACCATCCAGTACAAGTTCGCGGGGCGCACGCTCGAGGCGCCGCACACGACTCCGGACGCGCTGACGCTCCAGCGCACGTTGCGCGAGATGGTGGATGCCGGCACGGACACCGTCGTCATGGAGGTGAGCAGCCACGCCCTGGCGCAGGAGCGCGTGCACGGCCTCTCCTTCCGTGCCGCGGCCTTCACCAACCTCAGCCGTGACCACCTCGACTACCACAAGGACATGGAGGAGTACTTCCAGGCCAAGCGGAGGCTCTTCCAGGAGCTGCTCTCGCCGGGCGGCGTGGCGGTGGTCAACGGCGACGACACCTACGGCAGCCGCATCTACAACGAGCTGCGCGGCCAGAAGCGCATGGCGTGGAAGTTCAGCCGCACCGGCGCCGGGGAGATCTCCGCCACCGACGTGCAGCTGACGCTGGACGGCATCCGCGCGACGCTGAAGACGCCGGCCGGGGACATCCCCGTGCGCTCGCGCCTGCTCGGGCCCCACAACCTGGAGAACATCCTCGCGGCGGCCGGCATGGCGCTCGGCGCGGGCTTCTCCCGCCGGGACGTGCAGGACGGCATCGAGCGCGTCGCCCGCGTGCCCGGACGCATGGAGCGGGTGGACACGAGCGGCGTCAACGTGCTCGTGGACTACGCGCACACGGACGAGGCGCTGCGGCGCGCGCTGGAGGCGGCGCGTGCGCTCGCGCGTGGCCGGGTGCTGGTGGTGTTCGGCTGCGGCGGGGACCGCGACCAGGGCAAGCGCCCGCTGATGGGGCAGGCCGCGGGCGAGCTGGCCGACGTGGCCGTGGTGACGAGCGACAACCCCCGCGGCGAGGACCCCGAGGACATCATCTCCCAGGTGACGCCGGGCCTCGAGAAGGCGGGCGTGCGCCGCATGAGCCCCGCGAAGGCGCGGAGCGGCGAGAAGGGCTACCTGGTGGAGGGGGACCGCAGCGCGGCCATCCAGCTCGCCGTGGGCCTGGCGCGTCCCGAGGACGTGGTGCTCATCGCGGGCAAGGGCCACGAGGCCTACCAGCAGGTGGGCGCCGAGAAGCTGCCCTTCGATGACCGCGAGGAGGCCGTCCGCGCCGCCCGCGCGCTGCCGCAGGGCGCCTGAAGAGGACCCAGCCGGATGACCGTCACCTTCACCCCGGCGGAGCTGCTCGAGGCCACCTCGGGCCAGCTCCTCGGCGACGCTCCCTCCGTGCTGACGGGCGTCTCCACCGACACGCGCACGCTCGTCCCCGGCAGCCTCTTCGTGGCGCTGGTGGGGGAGAAGTACGACGCGCACCGCTTCCTCGCCGAGGCGGCGGTGCGGGGCGCGGCGCTCGCGGTGGTGCAGCGCGGGCGGGAGCGTCCCGGTGCGCCCGCGGGCCTGCCGCTGCTGGAGGTCGGGGACACGCTCGTGGCGCTCGGCGCGCTCGGGCGCCTCCACCGGCGCCGCTTCCGCATCCCGGTGGGCGCCGTCACGGGCTCCAACGGCAAGACGAGCACCAAGGAGATGGTGGCCGCCATCCTCGGCACCCGCGGCCCCGCGCTGAAGACGCACGGCAACCTCAACAACGAGGTGGGCGTGCCCCTCACCCTCTTCGGGCTCGCCCCGGAGCACCGCTCGGCCATCGTCGAGATGGGGATGAACCACCTCGGGGAGATCGACCGGCTCACCCGCATCGCCGAGCCGGACGCCGGCCTCGTGACGGTGGTGCAGCCCGTGCACACCGAGGGTGTGGGTGGCATCGACGGGGTGGCGCGCGCGAAGGGAGAGCTCTTCCACGCGCTCTCCCAGGGCGGCACGGCCGTGGTGAACCTGGACGACGCGCGCATCGTCGCGCAGGCCGCGACCTCGGGGCGCCGGCAGCTGACGTTCGGCACGGACGCGCGGGCGGACGTGCGTCTGCTCTCCGCCGAGCCCCGTGCGGCTGACGGGCAGCAGGTGCGGCTGTCCTTCCACGGTGTGGAGCACGCCTTCCTGCTCGGCTTCCTGGGCGCCCACAACGCGATGAACGCGGCGGGTGCCGCGGCCCTGGCCCTCGCCCTCGGCTTCACGCCGGAGGAGTGCCTGGCGGGACTGACGGCTGCTCGCCCGTGGGCCGGCCGGCTCAACCTCAAGCAGGGCCTCCACGGCGTCCAGGTGCTGGACGACTGCTACAATGCGAACCCCGGCTCCATGGCCGCGGGACTGACGACGCTGAAGGGCCTCGCGGGAGAAGGGCGCGCCGTGGTGGTGCTGGGAGACATGCTGGAGCTGGGCGAGGAGGAGGCGCACGCCCACGAGGAGCTCGGGCTGAAGGCCGCAGGTGTGGCCCGGGTGGCGGCCTTCTTCGGTCCGCGGAGCGCCGCCGGGGCCGCGGCCGCCAGGAGGACTCTCGGGACGGACGCCGCACATTTCACCGACGTCGATGCGCTGCTCGACTGGCTCACCCCGCGCCTCACCGCGGGTGACACCGTGCTCGTGAAGGCCAGCCGTGGCATGCGCCTGGAGCGCGTGGTGGCGGGCCTCACCGGCACGGCTGCTGCAACCGGAAGTCACTGAATGCTCTATCTGCTCTACCAGTGGATCCAGGACAGCGAGGCGGGCCGCCTCCTGAACTTCCTCCGCTACCCCACCTTCCGCATCATCGCCGCGGGTGTCGCGTCGCTGCTGCTCGGGATGTTCGTCGGGAAGCCGCTCATCGGCTGGCTGCGCTTCCAGCAGCACGGGCAGGACAACGTCCGCGAGGACACGCCGGACACGCACAAGAAGAAGAAGGGCACCCCCACCCTGGGCGGCATGCTCATCCTCCTGTGCATCGGCACCGGGACGCTGCTGTTCGCGGACCTCACCTCGCGCGTGGTGTGGGTCATCCTGCTGCTCACCTACGGCTACGGCTTCACCGGCTTCCTGGATGACTGGCTGAAGCTCTCCAAGCGCAACTCCAAGGGGCTCCCGGGCCGGTACAAGATCGTCCTGCAGACGGTCTTCTACCTGGTGGCGGTCTTCGTCTTCCTCTGCGAGTGGACGCACGCGGACGGCAGCTTCGGGCCGCGGCTGCTCATCGACACGCGGCTGACGCTGCCCTTCGTGCCCACGCAGCGCTTCAACCCGGACCTCGGCTGGCTCTACGTCGTCTTCGGCTGGTTCGTGGTGGTGGGCACGTCCAACGCGGTGAACCTCACGGACGGCCTGGACGGCCTCGCCATCGTGCCCACCATCGTGGCGGCGTTCACGTTCGCGGTGCTGTGCTACGCCGCGGGCACCACGCTGAACCTGGCCGACAGCGAGCTCATCAACGGCGTGCCGCGCCTGGTGGCCACGCCGCTGTGGAAGTACCTCGGCATCCCGCAGGTGCCGGGCGGGGCGGAGCTCGCGGTCTTCTGTGCCGCCATCATGGGCGCGGGCATCGCCTTCCTCTGGTTCAACACCTACCCCGCGTCCGTCTTCATGGGGGACGTGGGCAGCCTCGCGCTGGGCGGCGCGCTGGGTGGGCTCGCGGTCCTGAGCAAGAACGAGGTGGCCTCCGCCATCGTCCACGGCATCTTCTTCGCGGAGATCCTCTCGGTCATGCTGCAGGTGGCGTCGTTCAAGATGACCGGCAAGCGCATCTTCAAGATGGCGCCGGTGCACCACCACTTCGAGCTGAAGGGCCTCGCGGAGCCGAAGATCATCGTCCGCTTCTGGATCGTCGCCATCCTCTGCGGCGGCGTGGCGCTCCTGTCCCTGAAGCTGCGCTGAAGAGGGTCGCCCGTGGCCGCGCCGGTGGGACAGCGTCTTTCGGGGAAGCGCGCCGTCGTCTTCGGGCTCGCGAAGAGCGGCCTGTCGGCGCTCCGGCTGCTCGAGCGGGAGGGCGCACGCCTCGCCGCACTGGACAACCGCACGGAGGCGGAGCTCGGCCCGCTCGCCGCGGAGCTGAGGGCGCGCGGCGTGGCGCTGCATCCGGGCCCCACTCCGGACGGCCTCCTTCGCGAGGCGGACCTCGTCGTGGTGAGCCCGGGCGTGCCGCTCGCGCTGCCCGAGCTGAGGGACGCCGAGGCGGCGGGGGTGGAGGTCATCGGCGAGGTGGAGCTCGCCTCGCGCTTCCTCCCGGAGGTGCCCTTCGTCGGCATCACCGGCACCAACGGCAAGAGCACCACCACCGCGCTCACCGGCGCGCTCTTCCAGGCCGCAGGACGACGCGCCTTCGTGGGCGGCAACCTGGGACTCCCCTTGTCCGAGGCGGCGCTCTCCAGCACCCCCTACGACGTCCACGTGGTGGAGCTGTCCAGCTTCCAGCTGGAGGGCATCCGGAGCGTGCGGGTGAACGCCGCGGCGCTGCTCAACCTCACGCCGGACCACCTGGACCGCTACCCGTCTCACGCGGCGTACGGTGAGGCCAAGGCGCGCATCCTCCTCGCCCAGGCCCAGGGGGACGTCGCGGTGGCCAACGCTCGCGATGCCGCCGTGACGGCCCTCGCCTCGCGGACCCGCGGGACGCGCTGGCTCTTCTCCTCGCAGCCCGGGAGCGGGGACGTGGACGAGGGCGCCGTGGCGGACGGCGAGGGAGGCTTCCTCCTGCGCACCGCGGGCGCGGAGGGCCGCTTCGTCCTGCGCAACCGGGCGCTTCGCGGCCGGCACAACCTGGAGAACGCCATGGCGGCGGCGCTCCTGGCGCACGCCTCGGGCCTCTCCCTTTCCGACATCCAGAGGGGCCTGGACGCCTACCCGGGCCTGCCGCACCGGCTGGAGCTGGTGCGGGAGCTCGAGGGCGTGGAGTGGGTCAACGACTCCAAGGCCACCAACGTGGACTCCACCCTGGTGGCGCTCGCCGCCTTTCCCGCCAACGTCTGGCTCATCGCCGGCGGCAAGGGGAAGGGCGCCTCCTACGCGCCCATGGTGGACGCCTCGCGCGGCCGGGTGAAGGCGGTGCTCACCGTGGGACAGGACGCGCCCGTGCTCGCCGAGGCGTACGCGGGGGTCCTCCCCGTGCACGCGTGCGGGACGCTGGAAGGCGCAGTGCGGTTCGCGCGCGAGAATGCACGCGCCGGGGACGTGGTGCTGCTCAGCCCCGCGTGCGCCAGCTTCGACCAGTTCCGCAGCTTCGAGCACCGCGGGGACACCTTCAAGGCGCTGGTGGGGGCGCTCCGGTGAGGACGTCCGCGCAGGAAACTTGGGAATCGCACGAAGGCGCGTACCCTCGCTCCGTGCCACCGTCCGTGTCCGTCAAGCCCGCTCCCGCGCCCGGCGCCGTCCGCCTGGATCCGCTCCTGCTCGGCGCCGTCCTGGCGCTCGTGTCACTCGGGCTGGTGATGGTCTACAGCGCCTCCGCGGTGACGGCGGAGCAGCGCTACGGGGACAGCTTCTACTTCCTCAAGCGCCAGGCGGTGGCCGCGGTGCTCGGGCTGCTCGCCATGGCGTTTCTCCTGAAGCTGGGCTACCGGCGGCTGGCGCGGCTCTCCTACCCGCTGCTGCTCACGGCGTTCGTGCTGCTGGTGCTGGTGCTCATCCCCGGCATCGGTGTGACCGCGGGCGGGGCGCGCCGGTGGATCCGCCTTCCGCTCTACTCGCTGCAGCCGGCGGAGTTCGCCAAGCTCGCGTGGGTGGTCTACCTCTCGTACTCGCTCGCCAAGAAGCGCGAGAAGGTGGCCACGTTCTCGGTGGGCTTCCTCCCCCACGTGCTCGTGGGTGGTGTCCTCATCCTCCTCTGCCTGCAGCAGCCGGACTTCGGGAGCGCCGTCCTCCTGCTGACGGTCATGTTCCTCCTGCTCTTCGCCGCGGGGGCCAAGCTGAGCTACCTCGTGGGCTCGGTCCTCCTGGCCCTGCCGCTGGGCTATCACGCCATCGCCAGCTCGCCCTACCGCATGAAGCGCATCCAGGCCTTCCTCGATCCGTGGCCGCACCGGCACGACCTGGGCTACCAGGTCGCGGAGTCCCTCATGTCCATCGGCTCGGGGGGCGTGACGGGGCTGGGCCTGGGCGACGGGCGGCAGAAGCTCTTCTTCCTGCCGGAGGCCCACACCGACTTCATCTTCTCCATCATCGGGGAGGAGCTGGGGCTCATCGGCGTGTGCGTGCTGGTGGCGCTCTACGGCGTGGTCCTCTGGAGGGGCGTGCGTGCCTCCCTCAGGGCCCCCGAGACGTTCGGCAGCTACCTTGCCCTCGGGGTCACCGCCGTCATCGGCTTCCAGGCCGTGGTGAACATGTCGGTGGCCATGGGGATGCTTCCGACCAAGGGGCTCACGTTGCCGTTCGTCTCCTACGGAGGCTCCTCGCTCACGCTCCTGATGGCGGCGGCGGGCGTGCTCCTGTCCGTGAGCGCCACCGCGGAGGGCCCCGTGCGGCCCCGCACGTCCTCGGTCGTTCCGCCACGCGGGGTGCCAGCATGAGGGTGCTCATCGCAGGCGGCGGCACCGGTGGCCATCTCTTCCCGGGCATCGCGCTCGCGGAGGAGGTGACGACCCGCGACGTGCGAAACGAGGTGGTCTTCGTGGGCACGGACCGCGGCCTGGAGGCGCGCGTGGTGCCGGCCGCGGGCTACCCGCTCGAGGTCATCCACGTCTCGGGCCTCAAGGGCATGGGGGCCGTGCGGCTCCTCAAGGCGCTGGTGGCCCTCCCGAGCGCCTTCCTCGAGAGCGTCCAGCTCCTGCGCAAGTGGCGCCCGGACGTGGTGGTGGGCGTGGGCGGCTACGCGAGCGGCCCGGTGGTGCTCGCCGCGTGGCTCCTGCGCATCCCCACCGCCGTGCAGGAGCAGAACGCGCTCCCCGGGATGACGAACAAGCTCCTCGGCCACGTCGTGAAGCGCGTCTTCACCTCCTTCGACGCGGCGCGCGCGTACTTCCCCGAGGAGAAGGTCCACCTGACGGGCAACCCCATCCGGCGCAAGCTCCTGGACAACTACCTGCGCAGCCGCGTGGCCCACGACCGCTTCACCGTCCTCGTCTTCGGCGGCTCCCTCGGCGCCAAGGGCATCAACCAGCGGATGCTCGAGGCGCTCGAGCACCTCGAGGACATCAAGGACCAGCTCCACTTCGTGCACCAGACGGGCAAGGCGGACGTCGCGGTGGTGCGCGAGGGCTACCGGGCGCGCGGCTTCGACGCGGATGTGGTGGAGTTCATCGACGACATGAGCCAGGCCTACGCACGCGCGGAGCTCGTCATCTGCCGCGCCGGTGCCACGACGCTCGCCGAGCTCACCGTCTGCAAGAAGGCCAGCATCCTCATTCCCTTCCCCCGCGCCGCGGACAACCACCAGGAGATCAACGCACGCGCCCTGGTGGACGCGGGCGCGGCCCTGATGTTCCGGGAGGAGGAGCTCACGGGGAAGGCGCTGGCGGAGCAGATCCGCGCGCTCAAGGACCACCCCGAGCGCCTCCGCCACATGGAGAAGAAGGCGGGGCTCCTGGGCCGCCCCGAGGCCGCCAAGGAGCTGGCGGACGAGTGTATGGCGCTGATGACCGAGAAGTACGGCCCCTCGGGCCGGTCCCGCCAGGAGGCGGAAGGGAAGCGATGAACCGGCAGAAGGCTCCGAGCATGTTCAAGGCGCGCCACGCCGCGCAGGTCCACTTCGTGGGCATCGGTGGCATCGGGATGAGCGGCATCGCGGAGGTGCTGCTCAACCTGGGCTACCGGGTGTCCGGCTCGGACCTCAAGGCGTCGGACGTCACGCGGCGCCTGGAGCGGCTGGGGGCGCGCATCGGCGAGGGCCACAAGGCGGACAACCTCGTGGAGGCGGACGTGGTGGTCATCTCCTCCGCGGTGCGCAGGGACAACCCCGAGGTGGTGGCCGCGCGCGCGCGGAAGATCCCCGTCATCCCCCGCGCGGAGATGCTCGCCGAGCTGATGCGCCTGAAGTACGCGGTGGCGGTGGCGGGGAGCCACGGCAAGACGACCACCACCTCCATGGTGGCCACGGTGATGGCGGCCGCGGGCCTGGACCCCACGGCGGTGGTGGGCGGCAAGGTGAACGTCCTCGACTCCAACGCCAAGCTCGGCAAGAGCGAGCTGATGGTGGTGGAGGCAGACGAGTCCGACGGCAGCTTCCTCAAGCTGCACCCCTCCATCTCCGTCGTGACGAACATCGACCCGGAGCACCTGGACCACTACGGGGACCTGCCGACGCTGCAGAAGGCCTTCGTGGAGTTCTGCAACCGCGTGCCCTTCTACGGCCTCAACGTGCTGTGCCTGGACCACCCGAACGTCCAGGCGCTGGTGCCGCACATCGAGAAGCGCTTCGTCACCTACGGGAGCAGCCACACCGCGGACTACCGGCTCGAGGGGGTGCGGCTGGACGGGTTCCACACCCGCTTCCGCGCGTTCCGGCGCGGGGAGGACCTGGGCGAGTTCACCGTGAGGATGGTGGGCGCGCACAACGCGCTCAATGCGCTGGCCGTCATCGCGGTGGCGGAGGAGATGGAGATTCCGCTCCAGACCGTGCGCGACGCGCTGGCCGAGTTCGCCGGCGTGCAGCGGCGCTTCACCGTGAAGGGCGAGGCGAAGGGCGTGATGGTGGTAGACGACTACGGTCACCACCCGACCGAGGTGATGGCGACGCTCGCCGGTGCGCGCAATGCGTTCGACCGCCGGCTCGTGGTGGCCTTCCAGCCGCACCGCTACACGCGCACGCGGGACCTCTTCCGCGAGTTCGCGACCGCGTTCAACGACGCGGACGTCCTGCTGCTCACGGGCATCTACGCGGCGAGCGAGGACCCCATCGAGGGCGTGACGGGCGAGGCGCTCGTGGAGGCCATCCGTGCCCACGGGCACCGCGACGTCACGTACGTGGAGAAGCGCACGGACCTGGCGCGGGCGCTGGCGGAGCGCGTGCACGAGGGCGACCTCGTCGTGACGCTCGGTGCCGGTGACATCACCCACACCGGCCCCGACCTGCTCGCCCTCCTGAATCAGGGGGGCCGCTGAGGTGGAGGAGTCCCTCGTCACGGAGGTCCGGCGTCGGGTCCCCGGCGACGTGACGCCCCTCCTCCCGCTCGCCCCGTGGACGTCGGTGCGCGTGGGTGGGGCCGCGGAGCTCTCCGTGCGCCCCCGGACCGCGGAGGGGCTCGTCGCGCTCCTCCACCTGGCACGCCAGGAGGGCCTGCCGGTCACGGTCATCGGAGGGGGCGCCAACACCCTCGTCGGGGACGGTGGCATCCCCGGCTTCACGGTGCGTCTGCCCGCGGACCTCTTCCCCGAGTCCGTGGAGCCCCTCGAGGGCGGCGGGAAGCGCCTCACGTTCTGCGCGGGCGCCGCCATCGTGAAGCTCGTCAACGGGATGAAGGCGCACGGGCTGGTGGGCGCGGAGTTCCTCGCGGGCATCCCCGGCACGCTCGGTGGCGCCGTCACCATGAACGCCGGCACGAAGATGGGTGAGTGTTTGAGCGCCGTGGAGGCGGTGGAGGTGGCCACCTCGGACGGCCTGGCGTGGCTCCCGCGCGCGGACATCCCCTACCGCTACCGCCACACGGAGCTGCCGAAGGGCGCCGTGGTGACGCGCGTGCGCTTCGCGCTCCGTCCGGGAGACAGGGCGGAGAGCCAGGCCCGGATGGACGCGGACCTGGGCTACAGGAAGCGCACCCAGCCGCTGTCGCAGCCCAACTTCGGGTCCGTCTTCACCAACCCCTCCGGGCACCACGCCGGTGCCCTCATCGAGCGGGTGGGGCTGAAGGGACACACGCTGGGGCGCGCGCAGATCTCCACGCTGCACGCCAACTGGATCGTCAACCTGGGCGGCGCGACGGCGCGGGACGTGACGGGGCTCATCGCGCTGATGCAGGAGCGCGTGGCCGGGGAGACGGGCGTCCAGATGACGCCCGAGGTGAAGCGGGTAGGGCGGTTCGACTGAAGGCCTGAGGAGGCATCTAGGTATGAGCGCGAGTGACGTGGTCATTCTCTTCGGCGGCACCTCCGACGAGCGGCGGGTGTCCGTGGCCTCCGCGCAGAACGTGGCGACGGTGCTGTCCGAGGCGGACGTGTGGTTCCAGTCACCGGACGGCGCGGTGACGCCGTGTCCGCGCGACGTGCTCGCGGCGCACCAGAACCCGTACACGACGGACCTCCACCTCCCGGGCACACCGCGCTGGCCCACGCTCGCTGCGGCGCTGGACTCGGCCGAGGCCCGGGGCAGGGCCTTCTTCCTCGGCTTCCACGGCGGCGAGGGCGAGGACGGCACGGTGCAGCGCGAGCTGGAGAAGCGCGGCCTGGCCTTCACCGGCTCCGGCTCCCTCGCGAGCGCGGCGGGCTTCGACAAGGAGCGGGCGAAGGCGCTCGCGAAGGCCGCGGGTGTGCGCGTCATGGAGGCGGTGGAGCTCACCGGTGACGAGGCCGCCATCCGCCGCGCGCTGAGCGACATGCTCTCCCGTCACGGACGGGCGGTGGCCAAGCCCATGCGCGGAGGCTCGAGCGTGGGCCTTCACCACGTGCGCAACGGGGACGAGGCCGTGCGCGCCGCGCGGGAGATCGCCTCCCATCCGGGTATTCCCTACGTGTGCGAGGCGTTCGTCCAGGGCACCGAGCTCACCGTGGGCGTGGTGGACGGTCTCGACGGGAGCACGCGGGCGCTGCCGTGCTCGGAGGTGCGCGTGGACCCGGGCCGGGCCTTCGACTACGAGGGCAAGTACCTCGCGAAGGGGACGGTCGAGATCACCCCCGCGGAGGTTCCGGAGGACCTCTTCAGGGCCGCGCAGGCCCTGGCCGTCACGGCCCACAAGGCCATGGGGTGCGTAGGCTACTCGCGCACGGACGTCATCCTGGGGCAGCAGGGGCCCGTGTTCCTGGAGATCAACACGCTCCCGGGGATGACCAAGGCCTCGTTCATCCCGCAGCAGCTGGCCGCCGAGGGGACCCCTGTCCGCGAGTTCCTCGAGGGGCAGCTCGAGCTGGCGCGCAGGCGCGCGGCGCGGGGACGCTAACCCCGCGAGTCCCCGCTCCTCGGCTCAATCCCAGTGCCTGAAGCGGCGGTGACCGCCGCGTTCCACGCCGGACTCAGGACGCACCGCTACATCCCTGTGGCCGAAAACTGGCGAGGTGCATGGGTTGCGTCCACCATGCCCCTGCCTTGAGCTTCGGAGCGACCAGAAACCGCCGCTGGGTGGATGTGACGCAGAGACGGGCCGAGACGTCCGCCCGGATGCGCACCCTCGCGCCCACGCTGCTGAAGCTCGCCGGGTACCTCGTCCTCGCCGCCGCAGCAGTCTGGGGACTCACCCGCGCACGCAACTGGGCGCTCACCTCGCCCACCTTCACCCTGCAGAAGCTCACAGTCGAGGGGGCCTCGCGGGTGTCCCCGGGGGAGCTGGCACGCCTGGGCGGAATCACCCCCGGCCTCAACCTCTTCGCGCTGGACGTGGACGCCCTCGAGCGCGCCCTCGCGACACACCCCTGGGTGCGCCGGGTGGTGGCCACCCGCCACCTTCCCTCTGGCCTGGCCATCCACGTGGACGAGCACGAGCCGGCGGCGCTGCTCGCCATGGGGGACCTCTACCTGCTGAACGCCGAGGGCACCCCGTTCAAGCGCCTCCAGCGCGGCGACGCGGTGGATCTCCCGCTCGTCACCGGCGTGGAGCGCGACGCCTACGTGGCGGACCCGGAGGCCACCTCCGCGCGGCTGCGCGAGGCGCTCGCGGTGATGGATGCGTACGCGGACGCAGGGCTCGCGAAGGCCGGGCGGCTGTCCGAGGTGCGCCTCGAAGCGGACGGTACGGTGCTCGTCACCGGCGCGGGCCAGGAGGTCCGCCTGCCCCAGGGCAACGTGACGCCGCACCTCCACAGGCTCGCGCTGGTGCGCGCGGAGCTCGCAAGACGGCGCATGGGCGCCGAGGTGATTCATCTCGACAACCGGGCACGGCCCGGATGGGTCGCAGTCAAGGTCTCGGCGTCCGCCTCCGGGAGGAGCGGCGCGCTGGCGCAGCACGAGTCGGCCCCTTCACGGGAGTGATGGGGCAGTAGGGGAGACGGCAATGGCGAAGCAGAAGGGCGGGGAGATCCTCGTCGGGCTCGACATCGGAACGACGAAGATCTGCGCGATCGTCGGGGAGCTCACCGACGTCGGCATCGACATCATCGGCATCGGCACCCACCCCAGCAAGGGTCTGCGCAAGGGGGTGGTGGTCAACATCGAGGCGACCGTCGCCTCCATCCGCCGCGCCATCGAGGAGGCCGAGCTGATGGCGGGCTGCGAGATCAGCCACGTCTACACCGGCATCGCCGGCGGTCACATCCGCGGCATGAACAGCGCCGGCATCGTGGCGGTGAAGGACGGTGAGGTCCGCGACGCGGACATGCAGCGCGTCATCGACGCGGCCAAGGCCATCGCCATCCCCATGGACCGCGAGGTCATCCACGTCCTGCCCCAGGAGTTCATCATCGACGACCAGGGCGGCATCAAGGATCCGCTCGGCATGGCGGGCGTGCGCCTGGAGGCCAAGGTCCACATCGTCACGGGCGCCGTCTCCAGCGCGCAGAACATCGTCAAGTGCGCCAACAAGACGGGGCTGAACGTCAACGACATCGTGCTGCAGCCGCTCGCCTCCGCCGAGGCCGTCCTCAGCGACGAGGAGAAGGACCTGGGCGTGTGCCTGGTGGACATCGGGGGTGGCACCACCGACATCGCCATCTTCGCCGGCGGCTCCATCGTGCACACGGCCGTCATCGCGCTCGGCGGCCACAACCTCACGAGCGACGTGGCCATCGGCCTGCGCACCCCGCAGCACGAGGCCGAGCGCATCAAGCAGAAGTACGGCAACTGCCTGTCCAGCCTCGTGGGCAAGGACGAGACCATCGAGGTGCCCAGCGTCGGGGGCCGCCAGCCCCGCGTGGTGGGGCGGCAGATCCTCTGCGAGATCCTCGAGCCACGCGTGGAGGAGATCTTCCAGCTCGTCCACCGCGAGATCCAGAAGTCCGGCTGCGCGGAGCTGCTCGCGTCCGGCGTGGTCATCACCGGCGGCGCCACCCTGCTCAGCGGCATGCCCGAGCTCGCCGAGGAGGTGATGGGCCTCCCGGTGCGCCGCGGAATGCCGCGCGGCATCGGTGGGCTCGTGGATGTGGTCAAGAGCCCCATGTACGCCACCGGAGTGGGCCTGGTGGTCTACGGCGCCCGCAACACGGACCGCAGCATGTTCCGCATCCGCGAGGAGAACACCTACAAGAAGGTCAAGAGCCGCATGAAGGAGTGGCTCCAGGAGATCTTCTGAGCCGGGGAGCCCTGCTCCTGCATCGCGCAAGGTGCGCTGCGTCGCCCCGGGGGCGCGTCCGTGTCAGTGCGTGTGCGGGCGCGGGACTTCCGCGAGTTGCTACAGGCGTGTTGCGGAAAACTTGACCGTGGATCCGGCCCGGGGATGATGGCGGGACCGCCGCGTCGTCCCCGCCAGGGCCGGGGACCGCCTCGTGCGTGCGCGCGGCCCGTGAGGTGGGCATGGACTCGTTCGAGCAGAACAAGCAGGCGGCGAAGATCCGGGTGGTGGGCGTGGGCGGCGGCGGCTGCAACGCCATCAACACGATGATCGCCGCAAGCCTCGACCGGGTGGACTTCATCGCGGCCAACACGGACATCCAGGCGCTGGCGGCCAACAAGGCGCCCATCCGCATCCAGATTGGGACGTCGCTCACCAAGGGCCTCGGTGCGGGCGCGAACCCTGAGATGGGGCGCCAGGCGGCGGAGGAGTCCCGCGACGAGATCGCCGCCGCGCTCGACGGCGCGGACATGGTGTTCGTCACCGCGGGCATGGGCGGCGGCACCGGCACGGGCGCGGCGCCCATCATCGCGGACATCGCCAAGAGCCTGGGCTGCCTCACGGTGGGCGTGGTGACCAAGCCCTTCCTCTTCGAGGGCAACCGGCGCCGCAAGCAGGCCGAGGAGGGCCTGGCGCAGATGCGCGCCGCGGTGGACACGCTCATCACCATCCCGAACCAGCGGCTCCTGACGCTCTCGAACGAGCCCATGCCGCTCCTGGAGACGTTCAAGCGCGCGGACGAGGTGCTGCTCAACGCCGTGCAGGGCATCAGCGACCTCATCCAGTACCACGGCTACATCAACGTGGACTTCGCGGACGTGAAGACCATCATGAGCGACCGGGGCCAGGCGCTGATGGGCACCGGCCGCGCGCACGGGGACAAGCGGGCGCTGAGCGCCATGCAGCAGGCCATCTCGAGCCCCCTGCTCGAGGACGTCACCATCGACGGCGCCACGGGGCTGCTCATCAACATCACCGGTGGCCGCGACCTCACGCTCCAGGAGGTCAACGAGGCGCTCACCCTGGTGCACGACGCGGCGGACCCCGAGGCGGAGATCATCTTCGGCTCCCTCATCTCCGACGAGATGCAGGAGGAGGTGAAGATCACCATCATCGCCACGGGCTTCCAGCACCGCGAGGCGCGGCATCGCCTGGGGAGCATGCCCGCGCACATGCCCGTCGTCGCGGCCCGCGCACCCGTGCCGGCTCCCGCGCCCACTGCAATGGTTCAGGCCCGCGACGGCGAGGTGGCCACCCTGGTGCCCTCGAAGTCGGCAGCCCGCGCCACGCTGGCTCCGGCAGAGGCCCGCCCCGCGCTCGCCCGTCCCGCGGTGGTGCGCGACGCGCCACTGCCCCTGGACGACGACCAGTTCGACATCCCGACGTTCCTGAGGCGAGCCGGGCACACCGAGATGCCCTGACTACCGCCCCAGCTCCCTGTGCCGGAACATCCGCTGTCGGTGGCTGGACGACACGAGCGCGCGGAACAGGTGGCCTCGGAACACCATGGCCACGTGGAGCAGCGCGCCCGCGACGACGTACGCTCCCCACCAGGGGACGCCGAGCCGCGGCCCGAAGCTCAGGACGGCATAGAGCGCGCCCACCAGGAGCGCATTGGGCACGAGCCACTCGACCCAGTTGTCCTGGAGGAACCGGAAGCTCTCCTGGATCGTCGCGAGGCCACCGTAGCTGCCCCGCTGGTACAGCGTCTCCGGCAGGGCGTTGAGCGCGACGAGCGACACGAGCCAGAGCGCCGTCAGCAGGAGCCCGGCGTTGGGCAACATGCCGAGGACGAGCTCCACCACCCAGAGGACGAAGTACACGTTGATGATGGCCCAGAAGTACGCGCCGAAGCTGCGCGAGAACTCCGCGGGCCTCACCTTGCTCTGCGCGACGACCTCGCCCACGAAGTACAGGTAGCAGCTCACGAGCGCCGCGCGGCCGAGGCCCGCGAGGATGCCGCCGATGAGGCCCAGCTGCATCGACCCGATCAGCCGGATGGACAGCTCCCAGACGAACAGCAGCACCATGGGGAGGAGCAGCGTCCACGCATTGCGCCGGATACCGTCCAGGGCGTTGCGCAGACACTCAGCGTAGAGCCGGGCATAGACGACGAGCACGTTCATGGTGCACGCGTCCTAGCGCGTCCGGGGCGGGAGTTGCACATTCCCCTCACCCCGTCCCTCTCCCAGGGGGAGCGTGGAAGGGGGTCCGCTCGAGCGTCTGGCGCGCGCGTCCACGGTGCTCGCGGGCCCAGCGCAAGAGCCTCTCCCGTGTCACCGCGAGGCGCGGTGCGGGCACGGCTCCCGTCCCGGTGACCTCCACCAGGAGACGCCGCGCCTCGAGCAGCGCCTCCTGCGCGACCAGCAGCCGCCGCCCGTCCCGACCCCCTCTCCGCGTGAACAGCGCGCCCGCGGCGCACAGCGCGGTGACTCGGGAGCGCACCTCCAGGAGCTCCCGCTCCACCTCCGCGAGGAGACGCCCACCGGCGCGCAGCTCCCGCGCCTGTGCGAGGTCCACCACCGCGCAGCCGTGCCCAGCTCCTGCCATGGAGACCACGCTACGCGAGCGCCTCGCGCCCGGGCAACGGACACGGACCTCCGCGGGTGCTCACGGAGCGGGCCCTGCGTGGCCTCGCGCTACAGCCCTGTCGCACTGCGACGCCCTTCTGGACACTCCGCGCAGGGGCCGCGCACCGGGATGCTTGTCCACCCCTGCGGCCATCGGTAGGTTGCCGCCACGATGCTTCGCAAGCTCCTGGTCGCCAACCGCGGCGAGATTGCCCGTCGGATCCTCGCGGTCGCCCGCCAGAGGGGCCTGTCCACGGTGGCCGTCTACTCGGAGGCGGACGCGGAGCTGCCCTTCGTGCGCGAGGCGGACGAGGCGGTGAAGCTCGGGCCCGCGCCTGCGAAGGACAGCTACCTCAACGTCGCGGCGATCCTGGACGCGGCCCGGCGCACGGGTGCGGACGCCGTCCACCCGGGCTACGGCTTCGTCTCCGAGAACGCGGAGTTCGCTCGCGCGTGCAAGGAGGCGGGGCTCACGTTTGTGGGCCCTCCACCCGAGTCCCTGCTGCGCATGAAGGACAAGAGCCAGGCGCGCAGGCTGGTGCAGGCCGCCGGTGTTCCCGTGGTGCCGGGCTCCGAGGGTGTCCTCCCGGACGCGCAGGCGGCGCTCGCGGTGGCAGAGCGCATCGGCTACCCGGTGCTGTGCAAGGCGGCGGGAGGAGGCGGCGGAATCGGCATGGCGGTGGCGCGGGACGCGGCCGAGCTGGAGAAGGCCTTCCGCCAGGCCTCGGACCGCGCGAAGGCCGCCTTCGGCCGTGAGGGCGTCTACCTGGAGCGCTACTTCCCGGCGCCCCGCCACATCGAGGTGCAGGTGCTGGGGGACCACCACGGCCACCTCATCCACTGCCTCGAGCGCGAGTGCTCCATCCAGCGCCGCCACCAGAAGGTGGTGGAGGAGGCCCCCTCGCCGCTCTTCCTGGAGGGCCGCAACGCGGACCTGCACCGGCGCATGACGGACGCGGCGCTGAAGGCCGCGCGCGCCTTCGGCTACGCCAACGCCGGCACGGTGGAGTTCCTCGTCGCGGACGGGGAGTTCTACTTCATCGAGATGAACGCCCGGCTCCAGGTGGAGCACCCGGTGACGGAGCTCACCACGGGGCTGGACCTCATCGGCTGGCAGCTGCGCATCGCCGCGGGAGAGCCGCTCACGGTGCGTCAGGAGGACGTGCGGCGCACGGGAGCCGCGCTCGAGTTCCGCATCTACGCAGAGGACCCGGTGAGGTACCTGCCGTCACCGGGACCGCTGACCGTCTTCGAGCCGCCGACCGGCGAGGGCATCCGGCTGGACGCGGGCTACGCGCAGGGCAACGTCGTCACGCCGAACTACGATCCGATGATCGCCAAGCTCATCGTGTCCGGCGCGGACCGTGCCCAGGCCATCCGGCGCGCGGAGGACGCCCTCTCCCGCTTCCGCGTGGAGGGCATCAGGACGAACATCCCGCTCCACCTGCGCATCGTGCGCGACCCGGCGTTCCAGGCGGGCACGCTCGACACGCGCTTCCTGGAGCATCACGCCCGTCCGTGAGGGGCCCTGGACCGGCCCCCTGGACGTTCACGAGGTGCAGACATGGCGGACGTTGCGGCACACATCACCGGGACCGTGTGGAAGATCGAAGTGAAGGAGGGCCAGCGCATCTCCGCGGGGGACACCCTCGTCATCCTCGAGTCCATGAAGATGGAGATGCCGGTGGAGTCGACGGAGGATGGGGTGGTGAAGGAGATCCGCTGCAAGGAGAGCCAGCCCGTGAACGAGGGCGACGTGCTGGTGGTGCTCGGCTAGCGCAGCGCCGCCGTGCGTGCCGCACTCCACATCGAAGACCTCCCTTCGGGGGTCCGCGTCCTCTCCCTGAGCAACCCCACGCGGCGCAACGCCCTGGACGACGCGCTGCTCGGTGAGCTCCGCGTGGCCCTCGGCTCTGCCCGGGCCCCGGCCATCCGGGCGCTCCTCGTGCGCGGGGAGGGAGGGCGCGCCTTCTGCTCCGGCTACGACCTCACCCGCCTGCCGGATGCCCTGGAGAGCGGACCGCTCCCGGACGACCTGCTCGCGGACACCTTGCGTCTCCTCGAGACGCACGCGCTCCCCACCGTGGCGCTGGTGCAGGGGCCCGCCTACGGCGCGGGATGCGACCTGGCGCTCGCGTGCGACCTGCGCGTGGGCGCCACCGACGCGGTGCTCTGCATGCCGCCCGCGCGCCTGGGCATCGTCTACTCGGCGGACGGCATCCGCCGGCTCACCACCGCGACGCGCCCGTCCTTCGCCAAGTGGATGGTCCTCACCGCGACGCCGGTGACGGCCGAGCGCGCGCTCGCGGAGGGCCTGCTCGACGAGGTGCTTCCCACGGCGGAGGCCGAGGCCGGAGCGCTCGCACTCTGCGAGACGCTCGCGCGCATGGCTCCCCTGGCCGTGGCCGGGATGAAGGAGACGTTCCGCTGCCTCGCGCCGCAGGGCCCCACGCCCGAGCAGGACGCGCGCCTGCGCGCGCTGCGCCGAGAGGCCTTCCAGAGCGATGACGCCCGCGAGGGCAGGGCGGCATTCCAGGAGAAACGGCCGCCCCGCTTCACGGGAAGCTGAACGAAGCCACCTCTATCGGCAGTCCAAGGCCGGGACTCGTCGACGTCCATGACCACGTCCACGACCACGACCACGACGATGTTGCCGTCCTGGGAGCCGGAGCGATAGGCGAGGCCACGACGAACGCAGCGTCGACTGGCATCGCCGCGTTCTTGTCAGTGCCTATCAGGTGTTGCCGAAGAGCTCGGCCATCCTCAGCCGCAGCGCCGAGGCAATCTTGTACAGCGAGCTGATGGACGCCGAGGACTCGGCGCGCTCGATCTGGCTGAGCAGCGACACCGACAGGCCCGTGCGGCGCGCGAGCTGCTTGAGCGTGAGGTCCTGGGCCTTGCGCGAGTCGCGGATGGTGCGCCCGATGGTGCGGTGCAGCTCGGCCTCGGGATCGCGGGAGAGGCCCTTGCGCGCGAGCGCCGCCTCGATGGTGCCCAGAAAGGCCTCCGGCTCGAGCGGCTTCTTCACGTAGTCGCTCGCCTGCAGCTTGA
Organism: Myxococcaceae bacterium; assembly: GCA_022616315.1. Classification (GTDB taxonomy): domain Bacteria; phylum Myxococcota; class Myxococcia; order Myxococcales; family Myxococcaceae; genus JAKEEX01. Next base: position 1,225 of record JAKEEX010000464.1, on the reverse strand, counting down.
GGCTGGCGACCGCGCTGTCCACGTGCGGGTACGCCGTGGCCACCACCACCGCGATGTCCGAGTCCACCTTGCGGATCTGCTCGAGCACGTCGGTGCCGGACATCTGCGGCATCATCATGTCCAGCACGACCAGGTGGAAGTCGCTGGTGCGCAGCACGTCCACCGTCTGGGTCGGGTCCGTCTGGGTGACGACCTCATAGCCCTCCTTCGTCAGGATGAGCTTGAGGTAGTCGCAGTTGTCCTGCTCGTCATCGACCACGAGGATGCGGATCTGCACGGCCTCTCCTGTCTTGCGCGCCGTCCCGAACTCGAGCGGGATGCGCCTGTGCCTGCCAGAGCGTCCCTCCCTCGAGGAGTGTCCGGCGGGCGACTTCGTTCAATTGGAGTCGCCGTTCTACCTCAGGGACGCCCGCTGCCTACGCTTTGAGCCCGAAGAAACGGCGCGCGTGCGGTGCCCAGGCCCCTGCCCGACCAGGCAGGCGTTCCCCCCGCCTCGCAAAATTGCAGCCTACCTGCGGCCTGACCCCCGGGGCAGCTTGTGGAGGGGAGGGTGCGACCGAACGTTCCGGCAGGGGGGCGGCCGCGATGTGGGAGATGTTCCCGATCACGTTGTTGTTCGTGCTGCTCATCTCGAACCGCTACGTCCTCGGCCCATTCCTCAAGCGCGTGCGCAGTGGATTCGTGAACGCGGTGGATGACCGCTACGAGCCCCGCGTCGCGGTGGTGGTCCCGCTGTACAACGAGGGCGAGGGCATCTACCACACCGTCAAGAGCCTCATCGCGCAGGAGTACCCGGCGGAGAAGCTGGAGATCCTCGTCGTGGACGACTGCTCCACGGACGACAGCCGCGAGTGGGCACTGAAGGCGGCGGCGGGACACCGCTGCGTCCGCGTCCTCCAGAATCCGGAGAACCTGGGCAAGCGCAGGGCCATCAACCTGGGCGTTCGGTCGACGGACACGGAGCTCATCGTCTCGGTGGACTCCGACGTCACCGCGGACCGCCGGGCCGTGCGGGAGCTGGTGCGCCGCTTCGTCACGCCGCGCATCGCCGCGGTGGGGGGGCGAACCTTCGTCATCAACCGCCACCAGACCTGGCTGACACGGATGGTGGAGATCAAGTTCTACTTCGCGCAGGAGTGGCTCAAGTCCCTGGAGCGCAGCTTCCGCTCGGTGATGTGCCTGTCCGGCTGCCTCACCGCGTACAGGCGGCACGTGCTGCTGGAGC
>JAKEEX010000463.1 GCA_022616315.1 Myxococcaceae bacterium | reverse complement strand
GGCGGCTGCTCGTCGACGGGCGGCGGCTCGTCTCTGCTGTCCATGTCTCTGCTGGCCTTGGGGCTCCTCCTCCAGCGTCGGCGCGCTGGGGGGAGCGCCTAGCCCGGACGGCACCCGGGCGCTGACGTCGTCGGTGCCATGAAAGGGGCGGCTCCCGCGTGTGAGCCGCCCCCTTCCTTTTCTATTGGGTGCGCCCAGCCTGGTCCCAACGTCGTCCGACACCATGACAGGAGCACCGGCGGACTCGGGGGCTCTCCGCCGGTGTCTCCTGGCGTTCCCTTGACCGTGCGCATCCGCGCCGGAGGTAAGCCATGGTCTAAGGTCGCGTCGAACGACATGCTCCTCGTCTCCTCACCGCGCCGCCCATCCGGCTGGCACCCGCTGATCGGCCATGGCCTCACGATGATGCGCGACCCGCTGGCCGCGCTGGAGCGATGGGCCAGGGAGGAGGGTGACGTCTACCGGCTGTCCTTCCCCGGCTTCCACAACTGGGCCGTGAACCACCCGGACCACATCGAGCAGATTCTCACCGCTCCCAGTGGCACCAGGAAGGATCGCGACGTGGAGCGGCTGAAGTCGCTCCTCGGGCTGGGGTTGCTCACCAGCGAGGGCGACTTCTGGCGCCGTCAGCGGCGGCTGGCCCAGCCGGCGTTCCACCGCGACCGGATCGCCCGATACGCGGAGCAGATGGTCTCGCTCGCGGAGGCGTGGAGTGGCCCGTCACGGTCCGGCGAGGTGCTGGACATGAGCCACGCGCTGATGGCGCTCACCCTGGAGATTGCGACCACCGCCTTGTTCAGTGATGGCTCGGTCTCGGGGGATGACATCGGTCGTGCGCTCGACGACGTGATGGCCCGCTACAGCGGGCTGACCTACCTGGCTCCGGATTGGGTCCCCCTGCCCGCGCACCGGCGTTACCGCGCGGCGGTGGCCCGGCTGCACCGGCTCGTGGATGCGGTGATTTCCAGGCGGCGCGGCTCGGGGATGGACGGCGACGACCTCCTGGGCATGTTCCTCACCGCGCGGGACCAGGACGGCTCGCGGATGAACGACCAGCAGCTCCGCGACGAAGTGCTGACGATGGTCCTGGCCGGCCACGAGACCACCTCGAACGCTCTCAGCTGGACCCTGCACCTTCTCTCCCAGAATCCGGTGGTGGAGGGGGAGCTGCAGGACGAGGTCCGCGCACTCGGCGGCCCTCCCAGCGCACGCGACGTGAACCGGCTGGAGCTTTGCTCGGCGGTGATCAGCGAAACGATGCGGCTGTTTCCGCCGGCCTGGGTCCTGGGACGCGCGCTCACCCGGGACTGGGAAGTCGGCCCGCACCGGATTCCCGCCGGCGAGGAGGTGCTCGTCTCGCAGTGGGTGATCCACCGTGACGCGCGGTGGTTCCCCGAACCGCTCCAGTTCCGCCCGAGGCGTTGGCTGGATGGCTCCACCAGGGACCTGCCCGCCTACGCGTACTTCCCATTCGGCGGCGGCCAGAGGATGTGCATCGGCAAGGGTTTCGCCCTGATGGAGGCAACGCTGGTGCTGGCGTCGCTCCTCCGCCGTTTCCGCTTCGAGGCGGTGGCTCCGGAGAAGGTGAAGCCACTGCCATCCATCACCCTGCGCGTGCAGGGCGGCCTGCCGCTGCGTGTCCACCGGCGATGACGAGGAAGGAGTGGAAGAGCCGCGACCTGGACGGCCACCTCATCGAGGCGGGACAGGACACCGGTTTGTAAGTCGAGCTCGACAGTCAGCGCCGACGCTCGAACAGAAGGGTGCTCGAGCGCCCGTTCTGCTCGACAGTCAGGGCAAGCTGCCCAGCCAGGAACCCGAACCTGCGCACCCCGGCGAGCTGTCGGAGGAAGCGGTCCTCCACCTCCTGCGCGGGGCCCGGACAAATCATGCGCGTGGTCGCCACCTCCGGCTGTAGATGGAGCTCGCCGGGAGCGGCGCCGGGACGCACGCCCACGACGTAGCGGTTGCAGCCCGCGCTGCCCGCGAAGCGACCCTCCTCGAACTGCAAGGTGACCTCCGGCTCGGCCGGAGCAGGCACGCCCACGTCCCAGGCCCTCAGCACCCAAACCGTGTCGCCCAGCGCGTCGAGCGTGAGCCGGCCAGGTTGCGTGACCTCCGCGAGAGGGACCAGGCGTCCCGACGCGTCCAGGCGCCACCCCAGCGTCCGGAGCTCCCCCGGGCAGCACTGGGCGTCAGAAGGGCCGTGCTGCACGACATCCACCAGGATGCGCCCATCCTCCACGCGCACGTCGCGCACCTGCACGCGGTCGCCGAGCAACTGCGTGGCGACGTTGTCGAGCCCACTGCCCCTGCGGTCGAGCACGGCGAGGTGCACCCATTCGCCGCTCCCTCCACTGCGGACGGTGACGAGCGCCAGTGCCTCTGGAGTGGCGTCGCCGTCGAGGTTCCCGGTGACGAGGAAGTCCGGAACGAGTCCCACTTCGGGGCGCGCGGCGCCTCCGTCCACGAAGGGGGCTCCCGTCCACGTCCCGTCCACGAGCGTGACACTGGCGGGCGCTTCGGTCAGTCCGCGGTAGGTCGCCTTGCGGGCCTCCTCGAGCGTCGGTGCCGCCATGACTTCCACGGCGGCTCCGGTGGCGCCCGGGGGCACCGAGGTGGCAGAGCGGGACGCACAGCCGCCCCACCCCACGCTGAGCAACAGGCCTGCAAGCAGGGCCGAGGCAGGAGCTCCAAGATTGCGCTTCACCGCTCTCCTCCGGAGAAGTGACGAGTCTCCTCCGGAGGAGTGACGAGCGGCGCGAAGGCCGACGCACCCGGACGCCCGAACGTCACCGTCCCGACGGAGTGCCCGGCACCGACTGCGCGTCCCCGAAGACCGGGGGCATCTGGGGAATCGACGCGCCGTCGTTGCGCGGGTCCGAGCCACCGAAGTGCACGCCCTTCCCGTCGCTCATCACCGCCTGGCCGTTGCCGAAGTTGGCGCTCCTGGCGGGGAACACCTTGAGCGCATGCCCCATCGCAGTCAGCTCCTGCCGCGTGGCCTCGGGCACCGACGCCTCGATGTCCACGTCGCATCCCTCGAAGTTCTTCTTGGTGAAGCGGCCGGACTCCAGCGCCTGCTGGAT
>JAKEEX010000462.1 GCA_022616315.1 Myxococcaceae bacterium | reverse complement strand
TAGATGTTCCCCTTCGCGTCCGTGTGGCACACCACGTTGCTGACCATCCAGCGCAGGGCGGGGTTGCCGTCGTGGTGCAGGCGCCCGGTGAGGACGAGGGACTCCATCTCCTTCATCGGCTCGCTGAAGTTCTGCACGGTGGGGCGCACCTCCACCATGGTGACGCCCCCGGCCTGCAGTTGCTGCGAGAGCTGTGTGGCCTGCCAGGGGTCGAAGGCCACCTCGCGCAGGTCGTGCCGGTCCCGGTCCTCGAGCACGCCCTCGCTCACCGTCTCGAAGTCGAGCACGTCGCCGGGCGTCGTCTTCAGCCACCCGTCTTTCGCCCACCCCTCATAGGAGGCGTTCCGAGAGCTCTCCACCGCGGCCTCTGGGAGGTAGCTATGGAGGAAGAGGTAGAAGTGCCGCTCAAGCGCCGGCGAGCCGTCATCCTTCAGCTTCGGAGAGCCGTCATTGTTCTTGGCCGGGAAGTCGCGGTGGAACACCTTGGCCTTCGCGCAGATGTCGGTCTTCGACGCGAGGTCGAGCCCCAGCACGCACGGCTGCCCGGCGAAGTCCTCCTCCTGCAGCTTCGGGTCGGCGCAGGCGTCCCACGCGGCCATCTGCATCCACGCGACGTCGGCGTTGCACCAAACGTCTAGGTGCTTCGTCTTGAAGTTGTTCTCCTTGCTCGCCGTCTGGAGCGCCTCGGTGGCGTCCACGCTGAAGGCGTCGTGGTCGATGCTCGCGTGCCAGTTGGGGTTGGCCTTCACCCAAGAGGACTCCGCGCGCCAGTCGTCCCCGTCATCAATCGTGTACACCACACCGAAGAGACGGTCGTTCTCCGCCCCCTCGAGCATCTTCACCACGCCGTCGCGCACCTCGTAGCAGATGCCCGAGGTGTCGAAGCCCGCGGTGGTAATCGTCCAGATGAGCGACTGTGGGCGCTTCGCCGCTCCGGTGATGATGACGTCCCACAACTCGCGGGTGCGGTGGGCGTGCAACTCGTCGATGACGGCGACGTGGATGTTCTTGCCGTCGTGGTTCTTCGCCTCGCGCGAGAGGGCACCGAAGGTGGAGCCGCTGGCCTGCTGGCTGATGGCGTGGGTGCTGATGCGCAGGCCCAGCTTCTGGAGGAGGGCCGGACTCTTGCGCAGCATCCGCTCCGCGTCGCCGTAGGTGATGCGCGCCTGGCTGGTGGTGGTGGCCGCCGAGTAGACCTCCGCGCCGGACTCCCCGTCCGCCGCCAGGCCGTAGAGGGCGATGCCGCTGGAGAGGAAGGACTTGCCGTTGCCTCGGGGGACCTCGATGTAGACGCGGCGGAAGCGGCGAGCGCCCGTGTCCTTCCGCACCCAGCCGAACGCCGTCGTCACGACGAAGCACTGCCAGGGCTCGAGCTTGAAAAGCTCGCCCGCCTTGGGGCCCTTCACGTGCGGCAGCAGCTCGAGGAAGCGGCAGGCGCGGCCCGCGCGCGCCTCGTCGAAGCGGTAGCGCCACTCGCCCTTCGCGCGCTCCAGGTCGTCGAGCTGGCGCTGGCAGGCGAGGCGCACCCAGCGGCAGGCCGGCACCCGGCCGGCCACCACGTCCCGGCAGTAGGCCAGCCCGGTCGCGACGTGCGGATCCATCGGCGGGGCCGGGGGCGCGCGGGCCGCCTTCGGCGCCGGGGGCTTCCGCGTCGAGGCCTTCCGCGTCGAGGCCTTCCGCGCCTTGGCCTTGGGAGTCTTCCGCCTACTCGCCACCGTCCACTGTGAACTCGTCCAGCGGATCACCGACCGAGTCCTCTCCGAGCACGCTCACCCGCTCGCGATCCGCAGGCGTGAGGCCGAAGCGGCTGAGCTCCACGCTGAGTTGCTTCTTGAAGGCGGACAGCACCTCCACCTCTGGCCGCTTGCGGATGACGGTGCCGCTCTCCGTCTCCACGCAGAAGGTGAGTCCGTGCTCGTTGAGTGCTTCCCGCGCCTCCTCCACCACGGCCAGCGTGACGGCCATCTGGCGGAAGGCGGGCATGTCGGCGGCGGTCATCGTGCGGAGCGGGCCCACCACCTGGGCGAGCTCCACCCACGCGGAGCGCTCACGCTGAGAGAGGTCTTTGGGGGGCGGGGGCATGTGCTTGAGCGGTCCTCCGGCCTTGGGAGCGCGGGTGTTGACGCGCCCCTTCCGGGCGGTGCCATGGATGACGTGGAGGGCGGCAGGCTTACGGGGGCGGCCGGAC
>JAKEEX010000461.1 GCA_022616315.1 Myxococcaceae bacterium | reverse complement strand
GTGGCGCGGGCGTACCCCTTCGGCGAGCACACGCGCGTCTGCGACGTGGCTGGCGGCAGAGGGACACTTCTCGCCGAGGTCCTGCTCCACCACCCCGGGGTGCGCGGCGTGCTCTTCGACTCCCCGGAGGTCGTGCGTGCCGCGGCTCCGCTCCTCGAGGCACGTGGTGTGTCCGGCCGTGTCGAGCTCCAGGTGGGCAACTTCTTCGACGCGGTGCCGGAGGGCTGCGACGCCTACGTGCTCAAAGACGTCCTGCACGACTGGGACGATGCGCGCGCGCTGCACATCCTCTCCACATGCCGGCGCGCCATGGCACCCGGTGCGCGACTGCTCATCGTGGAGGTTGTCGTCGAGACACTCGAGACGCGCGCACCCGGCCCGCTCATCGACGTGCAGATGATGACGGTTTGCTCCGGGGGCCGGCAGCGCAGCCGTTCCGAGTTCGACGCGTTGTTGCGCCAGGCCGGCTTCACGTTGCGCCGCGTGGTCCAATGTGACACGCCGCTGTGCGTGGTGGAGGCCTTGGCGGTCTGACCGTCAGGGCCATCTCTCGTCACCTCGGCACTGAGGTGTAAGGGCTCACGCTGCGGGAGGGTCAAGCCCTGCGTTCACCGCCGGCACGCCCGCCCGGCCTCTGCGCACTGCCGTTCAGTGAACAGCCCGCGCACTCTGCGGAATGAACGCGTGCGTGCGCAAAAGCGCGCCAATTTCCGGGCACCTCAGTGACGGCCACGTCGCGCCTTCCAGGCGTGGACACATCAACCCCTCGAAACTCGGCGGAGGTCCGCGGGGAATGGTGCTTGCAGCCTGTCTGGGCAGCCGAGACGCCTATGCGACGACTGCTCCTCTCACTCAGTGCGCTGCTGGTGGGCACCGCCTGCCGCGACCCGCGCCTGGACCCCGTGTTCCCGCGCGGCTACCGCGTGGACACCTACGGGCAGGTCGCGGCGCAGAAGATCGACGTGCTGTGGGTGGTGGACAACTCCGGCTCGATGAAGCCCCACCAGGACAACCTCGCGCGCAACTTCCAGAGCTTCATCGACGAGTTCACGCGGAGCTCGGTGGACTACCGCCTCGCCATCACGACCACGGACATCGCGAACGACCAGGGGCGCTTCCGCGGCCCCGTTCTCTCGCCGCAGACGAACGGCGTGGCCCAGGCCTTCTCCCAGCAGATCCGTGTGGGCACCGGCGGCGGCAGCTTCGAGGCGGGGCTGGACGCGGCGCGCATGTCGCTCCAGGCGCGGCTCGCCGCCAATCAGCCGCAGTACGACGCCATCGTGACGTGCCAGGAGGCGTGTCCCCAGGGACAGGGGAAGGAGGCGTTCCAGTGCCGCGACAACTGCGTGACGGGCTCCGGAATCGACTTCCTCCGTCCGGACGCCTACCTCTACCTCGTCTTCATCACGGACGAAGAGGACCGCAGCGCCTACGACGTGCACACCTACTACCGCTCCTTCAAGACGGCGAAGGGGGTGGGCAACGACGGCACCGTGACGACGGCGGCCATCATCGGTGATGTGCCCACGCCCGCATGCGCACAGGCCAACTCCGGCACCCGCTACAAGCAGCTCTCGGACATGACCGGTGGCGAGGTCGGCTCCATCTGTGACGCGGAGTTCGCCGACTCGCTGAAGCGGCTGGCCAGCAACGCGGTGGGGCTGCGGCGCAAGTTCGCGCTGGAGATGTCGCCCAATCCGAAGACCATCGAGGTGCGGGTGCGCTACCGGTGCGACGCGCCCGCGCACATGACGGCCCGGTGCACGGAGGTGGACCGCGACGAGTGCCAGGCCTCCAACGCAACGTCCGAGACGTTCGGGACGGTGTGCAAGCCGCAGGAGGGAGAGCCGGACGGCTGGGTCTACGAGCCGGAGGCCCGCGTCATCTTCTTCGCCGGGGACTCGGTTCCCAACGTGCCCAGCCAGGTGGAGCTCCGCTACTTCGAGGAGGGCATTGAGCCGTGATGGCCGGGCGCCCTCACCTCATCGCCCTGTGCGCCACCCTCCTCCTCGCCTGCGGCGAGGACCACGCGACTCCCGTCCACCCCGAGCTCGTCCCGCCGGTGGGCCCCTACGACTTCGGCACGGTTCCGGTGCTCAACGAGCGCATGCTCGAAGTGGACCTCCGGAACGTGGGGCGCGCGAACCTCGCCGTCTTCTCCATGCGCATCAAGGAGGACGGCGCACCGTTCCGCGTGGACGTTCCTCCACCGGAGGTCGGCCGCGGTGCGATGGAGACGGTGAAGGTCTTCTTCAAGCCCACCTCCGAGCAACCCTTCGCGGCCACGCTCGTCCTCGAGACGAACGACCCCAACGACGGGCTCCTCGAGCTGCCCCTCGTCGGCGTCGGCGACACCCGCGCGGTGATGGAGGTGGACCCGACGGACCTGTGCATCTTCGGCCGCACGCCGGAGGGTGGCGCGAGCGTGAAGACGCTCACCATCCGGAGCCTCGGCTCGGCGGATCTCATCGTGGAGGACGTCTCCTTCACGGAGGACACCTCACCGGCCTACTCCTTCATCGGCAGCATGAAGACGCCGGCGGTGGTGAAGACGCAGGGCTCGGACGGCCTCCCGGGCAAGCTGCAGATCACCATCAAGTACACCGTGCTCGTGGGCGCGCCGGAGGAGGCGCGGGGCGCGGTGCGCATCCGCAGCACGGACCCGGACCAGCCCGAGGTGCTCGTGCCCCTGTGCGGCCAGGTGAACCGCGCACCGGTGGCGGTCATCGCGGACGTGCTGAATGCTGCGCCGGGCACCACGGTGACGTTCGATGGGAACGGCTCCTACGACCCCGACAACAACCTGCCGCTGAAGTACGCATGGAGGCTCGTGCGCAAGCCCTCCGGCGCGCAGGTGACGGAGACGCCCACGGGCGCCACGTACGCGCTGAAGCTCGATGACATCCTCCCCGGTGAGTACGAGGTGGAGCTGAGCGTCACGGACGGTGACCCGGTGCAGCCCGCCATCAGCCTGCCTCCCGCGCGCAAGGTGGTGGTGGCCGTGCCCGCGGAGGCGCTCCGGGTGGAGCTCTTCTGGAACAACCCGGCCACGGACGTGGACCTGCACGTGCTGCGCTCGCCGGAGACGCCGCTCGGGGACATGGCGGGGGACTGCTACTACGCGAACTGCAGGAGCAGCGCGCCCCCTCTCGAGTGGGGGGATCCGCTCCTCACTGACGACAACCCCCGGCTCTCACGGGACGCGCTCAGCGTCTACGGCCCGGAAGTGGTGGGCATCGTGGAGCCGGCACCGGGCACCTACCGCATCGCTTCCCACTACTTCCGGAGCAAGGTGAACGAAGTGGACGAGCCGAGCACGGTGACGGTCCGCGTCTACGTGCGCGGCGTCCTGAGAGCGCAGCTCGAGCGAACCCTCCAGAAGGCGGGAGACAGCTGGCTCGTGGCGGACGTCGCCTGGCCGGCCGGAACCGTCACTGCACTCCCTTGAGCCAGGTGGACGGCCCATGGCACGCCTCCTTCTCCTTCCCGCGCTCCTCGTCCTGGTGGCCCTCACGGGAAGCGGCTGCCCGCCAAACGCCATCGTGCCCGACGCCGGCGCGCCCGAGTGCCTGACGCGCGCGGACTGCGAAGGCGGCATGGTCTGCACCAACGAGGGCCGCTGCGGCCCCTGCGAGTCCAGCGGCCAGTGCCTCCTTCGCGAGGACTGCAACCCGGAGGTGCTCTTCTGCGAGCTGAAGCCGGACTGGGGCAACGACTGCACGCGCAACGAGGAGTGCGCGCTGGGCCAGTGGTGCCGCCAGGGACTCTGCAAGGACCGCGACCAGGTGCGGCTCTGTCCCACGGGACAGGCCACCGAGTGCCTCCCGCGCGAGCGCTGCAACACGCTCACCCTCGTGTGCGAGGAGGACCTTGGCTGCGCGGAGGAGGCGGACTGCGGCGAGCAGGAGACGTGCAACCCCGGCAACCGCAAGTGCGTGCCCAGCTGCACCGTCGAGACGCAAGGGGACGTGTGCGAGGCATCGGAGCTCTGCCACGAGGAGCGCTGCGTGCAGTGCGTGCAGGACGGCGACTGTGGCCCTCAGCTCCATTGCGACGAGGCGGGCCTGTGCGTGGAGACGCCGCGCTGCTACTCGGACAGGGACTGCAAGGTGCCGCTCGTCTGCCACAGGCCCACCGGCGCGTGCCTGGAGAAGCCCCCGGCATGCAGCTCGGACGAGTCCTGTCTGGAGGAGGAGCGCTGCGACCTCGGCACCGGCCGCTGCGTCCCCCGCGCCTGCCAGCCGGACCGCTACGAGGCCAACAACGCGCGCGAGCAGGCCACGGCGGTGGTGGCCAACGGCTTCGTCTACGAGGCGCTCACCCTCTGCGCGTCGGACGTGGACCTCTTCTCGGTGACGCTCGCGCGCGGGGACCGGCTGGGCGCACTGCTGGACGCGGACCCGTACAGCGAGGCCACCTTCAGCACTCTCATCCAGGACTCGAGCGGCCGCACGCTCGCCTCGGGGCGCCTGTCCGCGAGCTACGTGGCGCCAGCGGATGGCACCTACTACGTCGGCGTCGCCACGACCGACGACTTCCAGGCGTACGACATCCGCTTCCTCCTCTCTCGCGGGACTCCGTGTGACGACTTCGGCGCCGAGCCGAACGACACGCCCGCGCTGGCCACTGCACTCAACGCAGCGCGCGTGGTGGACGGCGTCGTCTGTCCGCAGGACGCGGACCACTTCTC
>JAKEEX010000460.1 GCA_022616315.1 Myxococcaceae bacterium | reverse complement strand
TGGGTCTTCGACCTCTCTCGCTGAGCAGCTAGAGCCCATACGGCGTACACGACACACTCTCAGGTAGTAAGAGGAGCTCATGGGTGTCCAGGTCCAGGTTGCACAGACCGAGGTCGATGAGGCCGAGCTCAGCGAAGCGCTCCTGAAGCGGGCCGACCTTCTCGTACTCCCGCGAAGCATGCCCGAAGCGCATTTTGCGCCTCTCCGGCCGGGGCAGTGCGACCGTCGGGAACAAATTCTGTTCCCAGCCTCAGCCCTGGACGTCGTGGCACAGCGTGTCCAAAGGCAGATGCCAGCCTCGCACCGGCCTGGCGCCGACGCCGAGCCACGCCCCTTCCATGTCTTTCCCAAAGCACTGCTCTGCATCGAGTGGACGCGCAGCGCACAGCGCAGCCCTGGCGAGTATCTCAAGGGGCGCTACTACCTCGACACGGACGAGCGCGAACTCACGCCCCACGCGGAGGCGGTCCGGAACTTGATGGACTTCCTGCTGCGTCGAGTGCGAACGACGTACCCCACGAAGTCGAAGGACAGGTCCCCAATCTACGTTGGCCGCGATCTCTCGAGCCTGCTGGATGTGGGTGCGGCCCGCCTCGTTTACGCGAGCGGACAGCCCGTCGAGCTTGTCCCCAATTAGGAACCCCCCCGTATGCACCGCTCGCTCCGACGTGATGTGCCTGGCCCCATCGGACTGCCGGATCTGACCGGGTGGTATTGAGCACCCACGCCTCAGGCGCAGAACTGCACGATGGCCCGCCGGAGCACCGCCTCGCACGCGAGGAGCTCCTCCACAGGGACGAATTCCCCCGTCTGGTGCGCGACGCGGATATCCCCTGGTCCGAACACCACCGCCTCCGCACCAAGCTGCGTGAGCTGCGGCAACTCGGTGCCGAACGGAACCGTGGCCGACGCCTTCCCGGTCTCCGCCTCCAGCCACCGCACCACCTCGGCATCCGGGGACGTCTGCACACCGGAATCCGCACGCAGGACGTTGACGCGCGCGGTGAACGCCGGCTCCTCGCGAACCAGCTCCTGCCGGAGCTCCTCGAGCAGCTCCGCCACCTTCGCGGGGGACTGACCCGGGATGGGGCGCCACTCGACGGCGAAGCGGCAGCTGCCGGGGATGACGTTCTTCGCCTTTCCCCCCGAGATCAGGCCCACGTTGACGGTGGTGTACGGGGGGTTGAACGCCGCATCCCGCTCCTGCCGGAGGCGGCCGAGCGCAAGCGTCTCCAGCCGGGTGAGAAACCGCCCTGCATGGAAGATGGCCGACACGCCGGTTTCCGGGTACGCCGAATGCCCCTCCTTGCCCACCACCTCCACCTCTGCGAGGCAGTACCCCTTGTGGCCGCGGATGGGCGTCAGTGACGTGGGCTCACCCACGATGGCGCGTCGAGCCACGCCGAGCCGCGCCTCCACGAGCCGCTTGGCGCCCACGCACCCCACCTCCTCGTCCGCGGTGAGCACCACCATCAGGCCCTGCCGGAGCGCTGACGCCTCCGCCGCCACCGCCGCGGAGAGCGCGCAGGAGATGAACGCCTTGGTGTCGCACGCACCGCGCCCGTACAGCTTCCCCTCGCGCTCCGTGAGCGTGAGGGCCTCCGCCCACGCGGAGTCGAACGGCACGCAGTCCGTGTGCCCCACGAGCGCCAGGCCCGCAGGCTCCCCTTTGCGGCCCCCCTTCACGGCCACGAGGTTCACCTTCCCCGCCCCTGCCTCGTCCGTGTAGCGCTGCCGCTCCAGTTCGAATCCAGCAGCGGCAAGCCGCGGTGCCACCAGGTCCACCAGCGGCACGTTGCTGCGCGAGGACGTGGTGTCCACGGCCACGAGCTCGGCGAGGGTGCGGACGAGTGCGGCGCGGTCGGTGCTCATGCGAACAATCTACGGGACAGTGCGGAGAACACGCGAGAGGAGTCCTCGGCGAGCGGATGCCGCCCGTCCTCCACGATGAAGCGCCCCGCCACGGCCACCTCGCGGATTGCCTCCTGGGGGGCCCCGAAGACGAGCGCCGGGATGAGCGACTCGCGGTCCACTCCCGCCAGCGAAGGGTGGTTCAGGTCCACGGTGAAGAAGTCCGCCGGCAGCCCGGGCGCGAGCCGCCCAACCGGGAGCCCCAGGGCCTCGGCCCCGTGAACCGTGGCGGACTCCAGGAGGCGCAGCGCCAGTCCATCCACCTGTCCACCGCCGGCATCGAGCACCGCGCGCCGCCCGCGCACGAGCCGCAGGTGGCTCTCCAGCTGCCGGGCATCATCGAGCAGGTCGATGGACGCCTGGCTGTCCGTGCCGAGGCACACGCGCACCCCCGCCGCCATCAGCGCATCCGCCGGAACCACGCCGTCCCCGAGGTTCCGCTCGGTGGAAGGACAGGCGCACACCGAGGCGCGAGCGCGACCGAGGAGCGCGACCTCCGCGTCGGACAGGTGGATGCCATGGACCGCCGTGAACCGCGGGGACAGGAGCCCGACGTCGGCGAGCAGCTCGACGGGGCGACGCCCATGTTCGGCAAGGCAGGCCTCGATCTCCTTCGGCTGCTCCGCCACGTGCATGTGAACGGCGGGGAACTGCGCCTGCGCAGCAGCGGTGGCCTCCAACCAGCTCCGCGACACCGCGCGGACGCTGTGAGGAGCCACGCCGACGGTGACGAGTGAATCGTCGCGCATCATGCTGGCAAGCGCCTGAGCATCCGCGAGGAAGTCCTCCGCTCTCGCATCGATGAATCGGCGCTGACGCGGGTTCTGGGGCACCTGGTGACCGGCGCGCGCATACCCGACGCGAAGAAGGCAGATGCGCAGTCCCACCTCGCGCGCAGCCCGGATGACCTGGCGCGCGAGCTCGAGCCGATCCTCGTACGGTGTGCCGTCCCCGGCGTGATGGATGTAGTGGAACTCGCCCACCGTCGTGATGCCCGAGCGCGCCATCTCCAGGAACGTCTGACGGCTCGCGAGGTACAGGTCCTCCGGAGCCATCCGTTCGGCCGCGCGATACATCTGCTCGCGCCAGCTCCAGAAATCGTCGCGGCCCGCACCTTGCACTGCGTACTCCGTGCGGCCGCGAATCAGGCGCTGGAACGCGTGGGAGTGCGCGTTCACCAGGCCGGGCAACAGCGCGCGCCCGGGAAGGCGGCGAACGGTATGTCCAACGTGCAGCGCGTCAGAGGTGGTGATGAGCCCATCGTCTCCGACGGCGAGCGCCACGTCGTCACGGAGCCGGCCATCCCAGAGAACGAAGTCGGGCTTGAGCGCGTACACGGTGACCCGGAGTATGCAGGGATGGCCTCGATTGAGTGAAACCGTCGTGTTCCAAGGGAACCACGTGAGTGACGGAAGCCACTTTCTTGGGGTCTGACCACTTTGGTAGATCTTCGGTGCTCACACCGTATGAGGGGAACGGATGCACACTGGCAGCTGTGGGTCTGGTGGAAGGGGAATTCGCGTTCGGGTGCAGGCGGGACGGTCGGTCGCAGCGCTCGCACTGGTGTTGTTGTTGCCATGGGTCGCGAATGCAGCGGAACCGGGAGCGAAGGCCGCGCGCACGCAACAGCGCGGTGTGCAGGCGCCCACGCGCGAGCTGCAGCACCGGACCCTGAGGATCACGGACGCGAGTATCGAATCCGTGTCCGAGCTCCACGTCGCGGAGGGTACGCCGACGACGGTGCTCTTCGAGATGCCGCTCAAGCAGGGCAGCGTCATCCTCGCGGACTTCAAGGGCTACTTCTATCCGCCCCA
>JAKEEX010000459.1 GCA_022616315.1 Myxococcaceae bacterium | reverse complement strand
TTCGCGGACGCGTTCGGCTCGCGCCACCGTGCGCTGCACCTGCTCGTCAACAACGCGGGCGTCATGGCCCTGCCCCGGCGTACCACTGCCGACGGCTTCGAAATGCAGCTCGGCACCAACCACCTCGGCCACTTCGCCCTCACGGGGCTGCTGCTCCGGCGCCTCGTCACCGCGGGTGGCCCGGCGCGCGTCGTCACTTTGAGCAGCAACATGCACAAGCTGGGGCGCATGGACTTCGATGACCTGATGGGCGAGCGCCGCTACGGGAAGTGGTCCGCCTACGGGCAGAGCAAGCTGGCCAACCTCCTCTTCGCCTTCGAGCTCGACCGACGCCTCAAGGCCGCTGGCCTTCCCGTCCTCAGCGTGGCCTGTCATCCCGGCTACGCAGCCACCAACCTGGGTTTCGCCGGCCCCCGCATGGAACGCTCGCGTCTGGGGGAGGCCATCTACGGCCTCGGCAACCGCCTCTTCGCGCAGCCTGCCTGGAAGGGCGCTCTCCCCACGCTCTATGCCGCTGCAGCTCCGGACGTGCAGGGCGGTGACTACATCGGCCCGGACGGCTTCATGGAACTGACCGGGCACCCGACGAAGGTGGGCTCCACCCGGGCCGCGCGGGATGTGGCGAGCGCACAGCGCCTGTGGGAGGTCTCCGAGGCGCTCACTGGCACGCGGTTCGAGTTCGCCTTGCCACACGCAGCGTGAGGAGCCCTCCCCTCCCCAGCTCTCCCGGTGAGCGGGAGAGCCCGCTACCTCGCAGTCCGTCACCGCAAACTGGCGCTCGCACCCGCCGCCGCTAGACTGCGCCGCTCCTCCGCGCGGAGCGGGCGGCGATGTTCCACGAGGCAACAACGCTCGCGCCGGGGTCCGCGCGACGTGGGCCTACTGCGCGCTTCCGCCATGTCCTCGAGCTTCGACGTCATCGTGGTGGGACTCGGTCATGCCGGGTGCGAAGCGGCGCTCGCCGCGGCGCGGATGGGGCTGTCCGTGCTCGGCGTCACCCTGCGGCGCGACGGCATCGCCGTCATGAGCTGCAACCCGGCCATCGGCGGCACGGCCAAGGGCCACCTCGTGCGCGAGCTGGATGCGCTGGGCGGCGAGATGGCGCGCGCGGCGGACGCGGCTGGCACGCACTTCCGGACCCTCAACGCCTCGCGCGGACCTGCGGTGCAGGCCACCCGTGTCCTGTGTGACCGTGACGCGTACGCCCGCATCATGCAGGCCACGCTCGCCGCGCAGGACGGGCTCACCGTCTGGGAGGGCGAGGTGGTCCACCTGGAGGTGGACGGTGGCCGCATCCGCGGCGTGCGGCTGAAGGACGGACGCGAGGTGGCCGCACGCGCGGTCGTCCTCACCACCGGCACCTTCCTCCAGGCCCTCATGCACGAGGGCGACCGCAAGCAGGTGGGCGGCAGGTTGGGAGACGCTGCGGCCACCGGGCTCTCCGACAGCCTGCGCGCACACGGCTTCACGCTCGGGCGCTTCAAGACGGGGACGCCCGCGCGCCTCGTGCGCGACTCCATCGACTTCACCCGCTGCGAGCGCCAGCCCGGAGAGGCGCCCCCGCGCCCCTTCGCCGCGCGCACCCGCGCCGCCCTGGTCGCAGGCACGCCCTTCCCCGTCCGGCCACAGCTGGACTGCCACCTCACCTGGACGACACCTGCGACGCACCAGGTGCTCCGCGACAACCTCGCGCGCTCGCCCCTCTTCTGCGGGGACATCCAGGGACGCGGTCCGCGCTACTGCCCCTCGCTGGAGGACAAGGTGGTGCGCTTCGCGCAGCGCGAGCGCCACCAGGTGTTCCTCGAGCCCGAGGGCGCAGGCTCGCCGCTCGTCTACCCCGCGGGCCTCTCCACCAGCATGCCTGCGGAGGTGCAGCTGGACTTCCTGCGCACCATCCCCGGACTCGAGGAGGTGCAGGTGGCGCGCTACGGCTACGCGGTGGAGTACGACTTCGCGCCTCCGACGCAGCTGTTGCCCACGCTCGAGGCGCGGCGGGTG
>JAKEEX010000458.1 GCA_022616315.1 Myxococcaceae bacterium | reverse complement strand
GTGACCTGGTCATCGTTGCCCAGCTGCCCGAGCCCGCTCCAGCCCCAGCAGCGCACCTCGGCGTCCTTCCAGGTGCAGCCGTGGTACGAGCCCAGCGTCAAGCCGACGATGGGGGCTGCGACCGCGATCGCGCTGCTCGCGTAGCGATTATCCGCCGCCGGGAGCCCATCGCCGAGCTGGAAGCGTGTGTCCCTGCCCCAGCACACCGGAGGGCCGCTGACGAGCTGTGCGCAGGCCGAGGCTTCGCCAATCGCGATGG
Organism: Myxococcaceae bacterium; assembly: GCA_022616315.1. Lineage (GTDB taxonomy): Bacteria > Myxococcota > Myxococcia > Myxococcales > Myxococcaceae > JAKEEX01. The sequence goes on along the minus strand of JAKEEX010000458.1, from coordinate 1,167 downwards.
CCGCCACGCTCCCCAGGGGTGCGCATGACAGTGTCCCGGGGCCCGCACAAAGCCGACCCGGGATGTGCGTGTCTCCTCCGAAAGCGCCGTTGGCGAGCTGACCCGCGGAGTTCGAGCCCCAGCAGTGCGCCTCGCCTGCGCTGTTGATGGCGCAGCTGACGTTCGCGCCCGCGAAGACCACGGGCGAAGCTGGAGCCGTGGGCGTGGTGAAGAGCGGCACCGTCACCGGGTTGGGATGCGCGAAGAAATCCTTCAGCAACCCGAGCTGGCCCGCGCCGTTGGAGCCCCAGCAGCGGACGTTGTTTCCCATGCGCGCGCAGGAATGGAAGTCGCCGAGCGCCAGCTCCCACACGTTCGAGGGTCCGAGACAGCCCGCGCCTGAACCGGAGGAGCACACTGCCACCGGGCTCGGGCGATCCTCATCCCACGTACCATCCCCCACCTGGCCGAAGGTGTTCTCGCCCCAGCACCAGGCCTTGAAGTCGCCCCCAGCGCGGACGATGGCACAGGCGTGGAAGCCACCGACCGCGACGGACTGCACATTGGCGAGAGTCTCGACGACCTGCGGCGTGTTGCGGTACCCGCCGGAGACGCCGACGCCGAGCTGCCCGTAGAAGTTGTCGCCCCAGCAGGAGACGGTGTCGTTGGAGAGGATGGCGCAGGCGGAGGCCCCACGCTGCGAAGTCGCGAGCGCCTTGACCCCGCTGAGCGTCGGGACGCGCGTGGGAACGAAGCGGGGCTCGTCGTCGCCGAGGCCGAGCTGTCCGGAGGAGTTCTCCCCCCAGCACCACACCGTGCCATCGCTCAGCAGCGCGCAGGTGAAATCGTACCCGGCGACGACCTGCTTCACCGTGGCGCAGTCGTTCGCCCCGCAAATGCCTCCGGAGCATTGCGTGCTCAGCAGGGCGGGGCACTCACCGGCGCTGCACGAGGCGGGCTCCGTGCGAACGCCCGCGGAGCACCCTCCCTGGCGGCACGAGAGCGTGGGGTACTCGCACGCGAGCCTCTCGACTCCGTCACACGCCCCGCCGCACAGCGAACCCCCTCCGGTGCACGCCTCGCGCGCACCCCGGGGTTCTCCGGAGACCGCGACGCAGCTGCCTTCGAAGCCGGCCACGTTGCACGCCTCGCACTGCCCTTCGCAGGCGCTCTCGCAGCAGACGCCGT
>JAKEEX010000457.1 GCA_022616315.1 Myxococcaceae bacterium | reverse complement strand
GAGGCGCTTGTGCCGCAGGTCGAACGTGGTGACGTGGCGCCCCAGGCGCGTGAGCGCCTCGTTCAGCCGTCCCTGGCCGCCGGCCACGTCGAAGATGCGCGGGGCCGGCCAGCGGGCGGTGATGAACTGGGCGAAGAGGTCGAAGCGGCGCTTGTCGGCCATTCCGTGGCCCCTTTACTGCCCTCTCCTGCCCGGAGCCACCCTCCACACCAGACTCCCCTCTCCCTCCGGGAGGGGGACAGGGTGAGGGGAATGTGGCCCCTCGCCGCGCCCCCAGGCACCCGACCCGCCGAGCGCCCGCTGGGAATGGGGAGGCCACTGTCAGCCCGTCCGGCTATGTCACCAGGCCATGGCGAAGGCGAAGACCCATTACACGTGCCAGGCCTGCGGCTACCAGACGGCCAAGTGGCTCGGGAAGTGCCCTGACTGCGGCACCTGGAGCTCGCTGGTGGAGGAGACGGCGGCTGACACCACGGACGAGCGACGGCCGGCGTGGGGCGCGGCCGGTGGTGCCTCGCGCCCCGTGCTCCTCCAGGAGGTGACCTCGGAGGCGGAGGAGCGGCGTCGCACCGGCATCCAGGAGCTGGACCGCGTGCTGGGTGGGGGCGTGGTGCCGGGCAGCCTCGTGCTGCTCGGTGGCGACCCGGGCATCGGCAAGTCCACGCTGCTGCTCGCGGCGATGGACCGGCTGAGCCGCGAGGGGCCCGTGCTCTACGTCTCCGGCGAGGAGAGCCTGCGCCAGACGAAGATGCGCGCCGAGCGCCTGAAGGTGGAGAGCCAGCGTATCCACCTCTTCGCGGAGACGGATGCGGACAAGGTGCTGCAGGCCGCGGAGGCCCTGAAGCCGAGCGCGCTCGTCGTGGACTCCATCCAGACCACGTACCTGCCGGAGCTGGGCAGCGCTCCGGGGACCATCAGCCAGGTGCGCGAGGTGGCGGGCCGGCTCATGGCATACGCCAAGCGCACCGGGGTGCCCACCTTCCTCGTGGGCCACGTCACCAAGGAGGGCAGCATCGCCGGTCCGCGGGTGCTCGAGCACATGGTGGACACGGTGCTCTACTTCGAGGGCGAGCGCGGCCACTCCTTCCGCATCCTGCGCGCGCACAAGAACCGCTTCGGCTCCACCAACGAGATTGGCGTCTTCGAGATGAAGGCGCTGGGGCTGATGGAGGTGCCGGACCCCTCGGCGCTGTTCCTCGCCGAGCGGCCCGCGGGGAAGGCGGGGAGTGTGGTGACGTCCACGCTGAGCGGGACGCGCCCGCTGCTGGTGGAGGTGCAGGCGCTGGTGGCCCCCACCGGCTATGGCACCGCGCGGCGTACGGCCATCGGAGTGGACACCAACCGGGTGGCGCTGCTCGCGGCGGTGCTGGAGAAGAAGGAGGACGTGCCGCTGGTGGGCTGCGACCTCTTCGTCAACGTGGCAGGCGGCATGCAGCTGTCGGAGCCGGCGTGCGACCTGGCGGTGTGCGCCGCGCTGGTGAGCTCCTTGCGCAACCGGCCGCTGGAGCCGCACACGCTGGTGCTCGGGGAGGTGGGGCTCGCCGGGGAGGTGCGCGCGGTGGGTCAGGTGGAGCCCCGGCTGTCCGAGGCCGCCAAGATGGGCTTCACCCGCGTGGTGCTGCCCAGGAGCAGCGCCCGTCGCCTCGAGGAGCGCAAGCTCGAGGCGGTGGGCGTGGACACGCTCGGCGAGGCGCTCGAGGTGATGTTCAGCTAGAGATCCCCTCTCCCTCTGGGAGAGGGACGGGGTGAGGGGAAGCGGCACACCGTGCTCCAGATCCGCGTCAGCACCGCGTCCGTTTCACGGAGTACAGAGACGTTGTCGAAGCGCAGGACGCTGAGCCCATGCCATACGAGGAAGCGCGTCCGCTCCGCGTCGCGCTCCAGTTGCTCTGGTTGGAAATGTTGCCCGCCATCCAGCTCGACGACGAGCCGCACCTCGTCCGCATAGAAGTCCAGGATGTATGGCCCAAACGGGTGCTGGCGCCGAAACTTCACGCCGCACAGTTGGCGCGAGCGCAGGTACCTCCACAGCAGGGCCTCTGCGTCCGTGATTCGGGCACGCAGATTCCGAGAGTGCGGCATTAGCCGCGGTTGGTTCACACCGGCACGATAGAAATTGGCCAACTTCCCCTCACCCTGTCCCTCTCCCAGAGGGAGAGGGGAAGTGAGCGTAGCCACGGGGACCGACAGTGACGGTGCAGCCCGCGTTCAGTCCTTGCAGCTGCCCTTCATCTGGCGCACCCACTCGGAGAGGAGCTCCACCCCCTCCTCGTGGACCAGCGTGCGTCCCACCTCCGGCATCATCACGCCGGGGTCCGTGGACTTCAGGCGGTAGACGAGGATGGACTCCTCCGGCTTCCCGGGAACGATGTCGTAGAGCAGCGTGCTGCCAGAGCCTCGCCCCGCTGCCACGGGCGGCTTGCACACTCCCAGCTTGCGGGGAGTGTCGGCCGTGGCGCGCAGGTCGAGCGCCGTGCTCGCCGCAGGCCCGTGTGGCGAGTGGCAGTGCCCGCAGTTGGCGTCCAGGTACGCACGCGCCCGCTGCTCGAGCGTCCCCGAGGCAGGCTGGTTCCACACCGCACTGTGCGGTGAATCCGCGGGAGCCCGATCCAGCACGCCCGCGCGGACCATCCTCGCGAGCTGGTTCTCGCCGCCCGGCTCGTACGCAAAGGGCTTGTTGAGGTGCCGCGCCTTGAGCCCGATGGGCGTCATCCGCTTGTCGTGCTCGTGGCAGCCGAGGCACTGGTTGGCGTTGGGCACCTCGTAGGCGAGCGTGCGCACCTCTCCACGCGCATCCTTCCACTCGACGGGAACCGTCGTGCCCACGAGCCCCAGCGTGGCGTCCTTCCCGTCCTCGTCCCAGACGTACGGGAGGGACACCCACCCCTCCTTCGCGTGGACCAGGAGCCGTGTCTCGACGAGCCTCCGGCTCCTGTCACCGTTGCCCGCGCTCCCTTCCGGAGCGCCGGTCCGCGGCCCCCGCGGGTACATGAACGTCTTGGACAGCACCGTCCCCACGGGGAAGTCGAACGTCTCCGTCGCGTGGTAGCGCGCCGGGCTCCCCGGGGGCACCCACACGGTGCGGTACTTCTCCGCGAAGTCCGAGAAGAGCGGCGTTGCGACGTCGTAGGGGAGCACCCCGGCGTTCGGCTCCAGGGCGCCCGGCTCACCCTTGAAGAGGGCCCACCCGGACAGCTTCACCGGGTACGGCGCCTCCACGAAGGAGCGCACCGGACCCGTTTCCTTCTTGCAGCCGACGACGACGACGAGCGCCGAGACGACCAGCGCGAAACGCTCGCGTGGGACGTCGCGAGTGACCGGGCGCCCGCCCTGCGACGCCGCCGGCGGGCCACCGGCCTCTGCCTACGGCGTC
>JAKEEX010000456.1 GCA_022616315.1 Myxococcaceae bacterium | reverse complement strand
GGGTGCCGCGCGCCCGACGGACCAGCCAGACGCCGTCTGCCTGTGCCGCCACCTCCACCTCGGTCCCGAGCCTGCTGCCGAACACCGTCGCGGGGTGGACGCCGCGCAGGAGGAAGTGGTCGTACGCCGCGCCGTGGGCCTCCCAGGAGAACTGGTCGGGTCTCCATTCGGAGGGGAACGTGGGAGGGGGCGTGCCCCGGTACTTCAGCGGCGAGTGCGGCGTGAGGGCGAAGCTGAAGTTCGTCGCACCCCCGGACTCCCGCGCCACCGTGGCGGCTGCGTGCAGGAAGACGGGGTGCCGCACCACCCGCGAGCCGGTGTCGTACACGAGCCCCATCACCATGGGAGCGCGTCCCGCGGATGCCGACACCTCGCGCACGGCCGCTGCCTCCCTGTCGAACGCGCGGAAGCCACGCACGAGCGGCACCGCGAGGACGAGCGAGGCGACCGCACCGGCCACCACCCCGACACGCTGGAGCCCGGGCCTCAGCACCGGAACCGCCCCCACCAGGAGCGCTGCTGCCAGGTGGGCGTAGCGCGTGTTGAGGTAGTACATGTAGCCGCGGATGTCGAAGGGCAGCAGGAAGTAGAGGGCGAGCGCGACGAGCCCCAGTCCGGCCATCCGCCACCGCGCGACCGGCCCTTCACCCGGCTCTCCGCGTGCACGCGGGAACGCACCCGCGACGAGCGAGAGCGCCACCACCACCGCCACCGCGACGAGCGCCCAGCGGTCGGAGCCGTCACGCAGCATGTTCGCGAGCACGCGCGGAAGGTCGGACCGGTTCTGCGCGAGCGACTTCCACGCCAGGTTCTGGGGCGACAGCATGGGGCCCCAGGCCTTCCAGGGAGCACCGGCTTCGACGTCCGCGGGGTCACCCAGGCGCAGCACCACCCACGCGAGGCAGAGCGCCACCCCCGGCACCACCGCCACGAGCGCCGGAAGACGCGGCAGTAGTCGCGCCCTCCGCCCCTCCGCCGCCGTATCCTCCGGGACGGGCGTCGTGAAGAGGAGCAGTGGCAGGGCCACGGCGAGGAACGCGAAGGCCATCACGTGGAACAGGAGGACGGCGACCAGCGCCACCGCGAGCCCGGCGGCCCACGCACGGCGGCGCGGCGCGTCCACCAGGGCCCGCACGAAGAGACCGCAGGTGAGGAGCGCCAGGGGCACCGAGGCGCACCAGTTGATGAAGCCCCAGGCGAAGCTGTCTCCGTACGCGAAGGGAAGCGCGAGCAGCGATGGCCATGCAGGACGCCCCACGCTGCGCAGGAGGAAGGCGAGTGACAGGGGGAGCCCCGCCACGCACGCGGAGAGGAACACGCGATTGGCGGTCTCCAGCGGGAGGACCCAGCCGAGCACGCTCACCGCGTCGTAGTAGCCGAGGTAGGGCGTCAGGGTGCCGCGGGCCTCGAACAGGCGCGGGTAGAGCGTCGTCGGGTCATCCAGTCGGTGCAGCACCGAGATGAGGTGGAGGTGCTGCGGAAGGTCCACCAGTGGAAGCGCCTGGCTCGCCCACAGAGGTGCCACACCACACACGAGCGCGGCCGCATACAGCCACACCGGCCACGAAGCGCCGAACGGTCGAACGAGGGGACTGCCCGAAGCACTCACGCGCACGCCCACGGACTCTAGTGCACCACGTGCGGTTGCCGCGGCTTCTCCGCACGCAGGACGAGGAAGGGCGGCAACGCCAGGCGCTCCACGCGCACCAGCCCTGCGGCCTCGAGGCCCGCGCGCAGCCGCTCCTCGCTGCGCAGGTGCACCCCCAGCCGGGCCTGCAGCTTCTGGCCCGGGCGCGGCAGCGTCGTGGCCAGCACGTACGGAGCGCCGGGCCGGAGCACGCGACCCACCTCGGTGAAGAGCCCCTCCGCATCCGCGACGAGGTGGAGCGAGCCGGTCTGCAGCACCGCGCCCATGGAGCCGTCCTGGAAGGGAAGGGGAGGGACGCGTGCGCGCACCAGGTCCACACGGACTCCGGCCTCACGCCCCTGCGCCAGCGCCTCCTCGAGCATCGCCCGCGATGCGTCCAGGCCCACCAGGGACGGGAAGTCGCCCGTGCGCGCGAGCCGGCGGAGGACGAAGCCGGTGCCGCAGCCCACCTCCAGCACCGGCCCCTCGGGCTTTCCCAGCAGGGAGCGGTAGAGAAGGACCTCGCTCTCCCGGTCGAGCGGGCGCCGCCCCGTCGCCGCCACCAGGGCCGGGCGGAGCCACCGGTCCCACGCGCGCGCCACCACGGGCACCTCCAGGCCTCGCTGGGCCACGGCGGAAGGCGTCCTGTCCACCACGAGGTCCGCGACGCCCTCGTTCACGGGGAAGCTGGCCCGGCAGTGCGGACAGCGCAGGGGCCCGAAGACGAGCTCGGGCACGTCCGTGTCCGGCTCGAGGGCCCCCGTGTGACAACGCGGGCACAGCAGGCGTTCCACGACGAAGCGCCGCATCCGCCCGTCACACCACCATGCGCTTCATGCCTTCGCTGGCGGTCACCATCACCAGCCAGCCGCGCGCCATGGCCTCGCGGAAGAAGACGGCCAGGCGGTGCCGCGCCGCATTCACCGCCCCGTGCGCAGGCTCCAGCAGGGACTCCTCTCCGAGGGCCGTGCTCACGCTGAGCTCGATGGGGTTTCCGCACTTCTCGCAGCGGATGGAGACGGCGCGCACCAGGCCCATGGGCACCGCGTAGCGCGTGGAGCAGTAGCCGCACCGCCACACGAGCGCGCGCTCCCCCGCCTCGCGCTGCGCCACCTGCTCCAGCTGGTCCGCCATGCGCAGCAGCGCCGGCAGGTCCTGCGGGGGGCGGGCGAAGATGGCGCTCGGGCCGAAGCCCGGACCCGGCGAGCCCAGGGTGGGAGCGCGGTCACTCAGGAGCAGGGCGCGCAGCCTGTCCCGCGCGCGCGTGTCCCGGAACTCCACGCCCACCAGGGCCCGCTCGACGTCATCCAGCTCCGCCGGAAGCTCGGGCTCCAGGGCCCCCTCGAGCGAGAGGACCTGCGGGAACTCCACCACCTGATGGCCGGGGACGGCGAAGAATCGGAAGCCCACGGGACGGACATGCCACTGCCCGCCCTGCCCTGCAAGGCTCAGTTCGGGGGGCCTGAAGGCCCCGGACAGTCACGGCCCGGTGGCGCAGCCGGTCAAGACCACTCGAGCATTCGCTCGAGGGGGACCCGGGCGGCGGCCTGGAGGTCCGGCGTGAGCAGGAGCTCCGGCCTCCGATCGCGCATGCAGCGGTGGAGCTTCTCCATGCTGTTGAGCTTCATGTGCGGGCACTCGTTGCAAGCGCACCCGCTGTCCGGCGGCGCCGCGATGAACTCCTTGTCCGGCGCGCCCTTCTTCATCTGGTGCAGGATGCCCACCTCCGTCACCACGATGAACTGCCGCTTCGGGCTCTTCAGCACGTGCTCGAGCAGCGCCTTGGTGGAGCCCACGAAGTCCGCGTGCTGGAGCACCCGCTGCTCACACTCGGGGTGCGCCACCACCTCCGCCTCCGGGTGCTGCACCTTGAGCTGGAGGAGCTTCTTCTCGCTGAAGATCTCGTGGACCATGCAGCTGCCCGGCCACAGCACCATGTCCCGGCCGGTCTGCTTCATCACGTGGCGGCCGAGGTGCTGGTCCGGGGCGAAGAGGATCTTCCGGTCCGCGGGGATGCGCCGGACGATCTTCTCCGCGTTGGACGAGGTGACGATGACGTCGCTCATCGCCTTCACCGCGGCGGAGCTGTTGACGTACGTCACCACGAAGTGGTCGGGGTAGCGGCTCTTGAAGGCCTTGAACGCCGCCGGCGGGCAGCGGTCTGCCAGCGAGCACCCCGCGTCCAGGTCCGGGAGCAGCACCTGGCGGGTGGGGTTCAGGATCTTCGCGGTCTCCGCCATGAAATGGACGCCGCAGAAGACGATGACGTCCGCCTCCGTCTTCGCGGCCGCCTGGGCGAGGGCCAGGCTGTCGCCGACGAAGTCCGCCAGGTCCTGGATCTCGCTGTCCTGGTAGTAGTGGGCCAGGATGACCGCGTTGAGCTCCTTCTTCAGCCGCGCGATGTCCTGCTCGAGGTCGACCTGGGGGGCGTACATGGACGTTCTGTCTCCGGAGGGAGAGGAATCCCCCTGGCTATAACGGGGCTTCCCCTCGAGCGGTAGCGCAAGTCCGTCCGCCTGGCTACCGGGCGGGTGCGGCCGTAAGGCCCGACGCCTCGCGCCCCTCCGCGGCCGCCGGGGCCGTCTGGAAGTAGTCGTGCACGACGAAGCGGCGGGCCATCCGCCACAGCCCGAGCCCCGCGACGCAGGCGAGCCCCGCGTAGAAGAAGAACTTCGCCGAGCCCTCGAAGATGTTCAGCAGCGCGATACGCGAGACGACGAAGTTCGCGAGGGCCGTCGTCAGCAGCCACACGCTCTGGATGACGCTCTTCATCTCCCGCGGTGCCTGCGTGTAGGCGAACTCGAGGCCCGTGGTGGACACGAGGACCTCCGAGATGGTCAGCAGCACGTAAGGAAGGGCCTGCCACGCGATGTTGAGCGTGGTGCCGCCGTCGATGACGTGCTGGTAGTAGCCGGCCACCACGTACGACGAGGCGCCGATGAACATCCCGAGCGGCATGCGGCGCAGCGGCGTCAGCTCGAGGCCCGCGCGCTTGAGGGCCGGGTACACCACGCCGGTGAGCAGCGGGATGAGGAGCATCACCAGCAGCGGGTTGATGAACTGCATCTGGCTCGGCTGGAAGGTGAAGCTGCCCACCTTCGGGTCCATGGCCGTGGCCTGGATGACCCACGTGGAGGCCTTCTGGTCGAAGAGCATCCAGAAGAAGGGGATGGTGGGGAGCAGGAGCCCACTCACCCGCAGCACTGCCTTCGCGCCCTCGATGGACTCCGAGGGGTGGTGGCCCGCCGCCGCGTCGAGCCAGTGCGCGCCCTGGGTCCGCTTCGCGCGCATCGAGAACGCAGAGCGCACGACCTTGAGGAAGGAGTGCGGGTTCTCACCGGTGGGCGGGACCAGGACGTAGTGGCGGCGTCCGGCCCAGAAGAGGAGGGTGGCTGTCAGCATCAGCACGCCGGGGATGCCGAACGCGACCGCGGGCCCGTACGAGCGGAGCGCGAGCGGGATGAAGAGCGAGGCGAACAGGGAGCCCAGGTTGATGGACCAGTAGAAGAGCGAGAACACCTTGTTCACCAGGTGCCGGTTCTTCTCGGTGAACTGGTCCCCCACCATCGCGGCCACGCAGGGCTTGATGCCGCCGCTTCCCACGGCGATGAGGAGGAGGCCCGTGTAGAAGCCCGTCGGACTGCCCTCGAAGAGCGCCAGGCACAGGTGGCCCACGCAGTACAAGAGGCTCAGCCAGAGGATGACGCGGAACTTGCCCAGGTAGCGGTCCGCCAGGTACCCGCCGATGAGCGGGAACAAGTACACCCCCGTCATGAAGAGGTGCATGTGGCTCGTGGCCAGCGCCTTGCGGAGAGCCGGGTCCGGGTTGGCCTCGCGCAGCAGGTAGTCGATGAGGAACACCGTGAGGATGTTCCGCATCCCGTAGAAGCTGAAGCGCTCGCAGGCCTCGTTGCCGATGATGTACGGAATCTGCGGCGGGAAGCGGTGGGTCTGGGCGGACATGGGGGCGCAAGAGTAGTCCAGTCCGCCATCCGAGTCATACCCAGGACGGGTGCGGGCGTGTGCCTGTCCGCAGCCGGCCACGTGGCGGCGCGCGGTGGTTGCGCCCGGACGGCAGGCGGGGAAGTGTGGGAGGCATGAGCCGCGCCTTGCTCTTCTCCTTGCTCGCCCGCCAGCAGCTCGTCCTCAAGGAGACGTTCCGCAGCCGCTATCCGCATCCCTGGCTCGTCTGGGAGGCGGGCGTCTGGAACGTGCCCGAGTTCTCCGAGCAGAACAGCGCGGCCACCCAGCTCCCCTCCGACAGCCTGCACGACTGTCTGCCCACCGGTGACGTGCTCTGCTTCGAGCTCACACCGGAGGAGGGGCGCGAGGGCCTCCGGCTGGGGCGCTCCGACCGCAACGCGCTCGTGGTCAACGACGCCACGGTGTCACGCGAGCACGCGCTCCTGGTGCTGGAGGACCGGGGCGGCTGGCACCTCGAGGTGCTGCCCGAGGCCACCGACGTGCGCGTCAACGGCAGCGTCCTCGCGCCGGGTGAGCGCACGCCGCTCGGCGACCGCAGCGACCTGAGGCTGGGGGACGTGCGGATGACGTTCCACGCTCCCGACAGCTTCCACGAGCGGGTGACCACGCACTCGGCGCAGCTGGCCCACGAGCCGGGCGGACAATCCCCGGGCGTGTGACGGGAGAGGTCGTCAGCGCGCCTGAAGCGGGAGCAGCTGACCACTCTCCCGCTGGGGAGACGTGGCCCACACCGTCAGCGCGCCCCCTCCCACCACCACGGCGCCCACGCCGGCCCAGAACCACCACTGCTGCCAGAACGCCGGGGGGGCGCGGACGTCTCGCAGCGGCGCGTGGGCCTGGCCCTGCACGCGCTGCACGGCACCTCGCACCTCCAGCTCCGCCTCACGTTGGGCCATCTCGGAGATGAGCTCCATCACGAGCATGTGCTGGGCTCCCTCGGGCTGCGCCTCCTCGAGGTAGCGCTGGTAGGAGAGCCGCGCGGCGGCCAGATGGCCGAGCTGCCTGTGCGCCTGCGCGATGTTGAAGAGGAAGGCCGGGAGCGGCACCACCGCGTACGCCTCGGTGTAGGCATGGAGCGAGCCCACGAAGTCCGCGGCCAGGTAGGCCTCGCGGCCACGGTCACTCAGGGACCGGGCACGCGCGACGGCCTCGGGCTCGCGCGGCTCCGTCCCCTGCGCCGGGGACGTGAGCGCGACGACGAGGAGGAGGGCCAGCGCACCGCTAGGGCGCCGCGAAGGGGTCGAGCACGTCATCACGGGAGCGGAGCGTGGAGCGGGGGGCGCGACGGGCGTCGGGCAGGAGCGGCAGGGAGACCATGACACGGGCGATGCTCTGGTCGAGCGCCACCCGCTGGGTGGCAGCGATGCGTCCGGGGCGTGTCACGCGCAGCTCGAGCACGCCGGAGCCGCGCGGGACGTTGCGACGCAGGGGCGTGGTGCCGAGCCACTCGCCGGTGTCCGCACGTGTCACGACGGCGCCCGCGGGGACCGAACTCACCGTGAGCAGGACCTCGCCCTGGGAGGCACGTGTGCCGACGGCGGGAACGGTGACTCCGGCGTTCGGGTGCAGCTTCCCCTCACCCTGTCCCTCTCCCAGCGGGAGAGGGGAGTGGGCTCCAGGGGAGAGTGGGATGGAGCGGAGGTGCTCGGCGCCCGCGAGCAGCGCCGACAATCCACCGGGCGTGACCGCGGGCACGGGGGAGGCGGGCACCTGCAGCGTCCAGCCCACCGCCGGTGGTTCTGGCGTTCGTGTCGCTGCGGCGACCACGAGCGCAGCGGCCACGAAGCTGCCGGCGAAGCCGAGTCCTCCGGCGGTGGCCGCGGCCAGCTCGCGCAGCTGCGCGCGCCGGGCGGTGCGGTCCGCGCCCAGAGGCCCCTCGAGCACCGCCAGCACCTCCTCCACGCTCTGCGGACGGGACGCGGCGTCCTTCTGCAGGCAGCGCATCACCAGACGCTCGAGCACCTTCGGGATGGTCACGCCTGCACGGGTGTGGCGCCGCAGCGCGGGCGCGGGTGTCGTGATGATCTTCACCATCAGCTGGCCGAATGCAGCGTCCGCGAAAGGGGGCTGTCCGCTCAACATCTCGTACAGGAGGTTGCCCACGGCGTAGAGGTCCGCGCGCCGGTCCGTCTCCAGCCCCGCGGCCTGCTCGGGGGACATGTAGAGCGGTGTCCCCACGAGGGTGCCATCCAGCGTCGTCACGGAGCGTGGGCCCGTGAGGAGCTTCGCCACCCCGAAGTCCAGCACCTTCACGTCCGGCGGGCCGTCCGGGCGGTCCACCAGGTAGATGTTGTCCGGCTTCAGGTCGCGGTGGACCACGCCCACCGCGTGCGCCGCCCCGAGCGCCGAGCACAGCTGGCGCGCCACGTGGCACACCAGCGGAAGGGGCATGGGCCCCTCGCGCAGCCGCTGCGCCAGGCTCCGGCCCATCAGGAGCTCCATCACGCAGAAGACATGCCCGCTGTCCCGGTCTTCCACGAAATCGAAGACCTCGACGATGTGGGCGTGGCTGATGCGGTTGACGGTGCGTGCCTCCTCGAAGAAGCGCACCACCAGGGCGGTGTTCCGCGCGTGCTCGGCGCGCAGCACCTTCAGGGCCACCTCTCTCCCCAGGCGCATGTGGCGCGCCTGGAAGACGCGGCCCATGGACCCCTCACCCAGCAGGCGCAGCAGCCGGTAGGGGCCGAGGACCTGCCCTACCCGGACGTCGGTCCTGACCGGTCTGGGGGTGTCCACGTGGGTGTCCATGCGCGTGCGGCGAAGGATAGGGAGCGCGCGTCCGGCGCCAAGCGGGGGAGCCCTCGTGGGCAGAGAACTCCCCGACGGCGTCCGGGAGCACACATTCCCGGGTCCAATTCATCTGTCCGCGAATGAACGTTCCGGCAGGGGGGGTGTCGGCCACCTACTGGCCGGCCGCGACCGTCGGGAGGCGCTGGCCCACGCGGGCGCTCCGTGCACGGGCGAGCACGTGGGCGAGGTAGCGGCCGGTGTGGCTCGCCTCCACGCGGGCCACCTCCTCGGGGGTGCCGCTCGCCACGAGCCTCCCGCCGGCCGCGCCGCCCTCCGGGCCCATGTCCAGCACCCAGTCCGCGCTCTTGATGACGTCCAGGTTGTGCTCGATGACGAGCACCGAGTTGCCGGCCTCGACGAGCCTGTCCAGGACGTGCAGCAGCTTGCGGATGTCCTCGAAGTGCAGGCCGGTGGTCGGCTCGTCGAGGATGTAGAGGGTGCGGCCGGTGGCCACGCGCGCGAGCTCCCGGGACAGCTTGATGCGCTGGGCCTCGCCGCCGGAGAGGGTGGTGCTGCTCTGGCCCAGGCGGATGTAGCCCAGCCCCACGTCTTCCAGCGTCTGGAGGGTGCGCATGATGTCCCTGTGCGCGGAGAAGTGGCCCATGGCCTCGCGCACGCTCATCTCCAGCGTCTCGGCGACGTTGCGGCCCTTGTAGCGCACGCGGAGCGTGGCGTCGTTGAAGCGCTTGCCGTGGCAGACGTCGCAGGGGACGTAGACGTCCGCGAGGAAGTGCATCTCCACCACCTTCATGCCGTCCCCCTCGCACGCCTCGCAGCGGCCCCCTTTGACGTTGAAGCTGAAGCGGCCCGCCGTGTAGCCGAAGGTGCGCGCCTCGGGTGTGAGCGCGAACACCTCGCGGATGGAGTCGAACACCTTGGTGTAGGTGGCCGGGTTGCTGCGCGGCGTGCGGCCGATGGGACGCTGGTCGATGGCCACCACCTTGTCCAGGTGCTCGAGCCCGCGGATGGCGTGGTGGCGCCCCGGCACCTCGCGGCTGCCGTACAGCTCGCGGTTGAGGGAGGGCAGGAGGATGTCGTTGATGAGGGTGGACTTGCCCGCGCCGCTCACGCCCGTGACCGCCACGAAGATGCCGAGCGGGATGTCCACCGTCACGTCCTTGAGGTTGTGCTCCTTGGCGCCCTCGATGCGCAGCCGTGACTTGCCCGGCGTGCGCCGCTTCGCGGGGATCTCGATTTCTCTCCGGCCAGAGAGGTATGCGCCGGTGACGCTGTTCGCGTCCTCCATCACCTGCGCGGGCGTGCCCTGCGCCACCACCTCGCCGCCGAGCTCCCCGGCGCCGGGACCGAAGTCCACGAGCCAGTCCGCCTCCTCCATGGTCTCCTCGTCGTGCTCCACCACGAGCACGGTGTTGCCGAGGTCCCTCAGGCGCTTGAGGGTGCCGAGGAGCTTGCCGTTGTCGCGCTGGTGCAGCCCGATGGACGGCTCGTCGAGGATGTAGATGACGCCGGTGAGCTCGCTCCCCATCTGGCTCGCCAGGCGGATGCGCTGGCTCTCTCCGCCCGAGAGGGACGCGGCGCCGC
>JAKEEX010000455.1 GCA_022616315.1 Myxococcaceae bacterium | reverse complement strand
GGCGCAAGAGTCCCTCCAGCACCCGCTGGCTCATCGTGGCGGGCAGCCCCGCCTCCAGCGCTTCGAAGACGACGTGCGCGGTCATCAGCGCCGCGAGGCCCGCGCGTGCGTACGCGGCGAAGGGCACGAGCTCCACCTCGCGCAGGCGCGTGAGGGTGTGGGGAAGCCGTGGCAGGTCCAGGTGGCTGTCCTGCGCGGTGTCACCGTGGCCGGGGAAGTGCTTGCCGCAGCTGGCCACGCCACCGGCCTCCAGGCCCCGGGCGAGCGCCACGCCGAGCCGTGCGACCTCGTGCGCGTCCCGGCTGAAGGAGCGGTCGCCGATGACGGGGTTGGCCGGGTTGGTGTCCACGTCGAGGACCGGTGCGAAGTCCCAGTCGAAGTGCAGCGCACGCAGCTCGTAGGCGAGCAGCCTTCCCGCGCGCTCCGCGGCAGGCTCACCGCCCCGCTCACCCAGCGTCCGCATGGGAGGCAGCGACGTGAAGGGCGCACCACGAAGCCGCGCCACCCGCCCGCCCTCCTGGTCCACCGCGAGGAGGAACGGGCGCCCGGCGCGGGCCTTCAGCTCCTGGTTGAGCGCCGCCGTGTCCTCGGGGCTGCCCACGTTGCGCTTGAAGAGGATGGCGCCGCCCACGCCTTCGCGCATCAGCTCCAGCAGAGCATCGTCGGGGGTGAGGCCGGGGAAGCCCACCATGAAGAGGCGGGCCACGTCGCGGAAGAGGGAGGAGGCCATGCGGGGGGCCACTCTGGCAGAGCCGCGCGCCCGCGAAAGGGGCTGTGTCACCCCGGATGCACCGCCCGTCCGCCGCACGGCAGCCGGGCAGGGGAGCGAGGTGCTCAGGTTTCCTGCGGTTCGCCACGCCCCATTGCCGGGAGCGACTGCACGGGGGCATGTCTGGCGTCTGCAGTCGCGTTAGGGTGAGAGGGCGCCCCATATGAGCACCTTCCGGTACGACCTCGTCTTTCGCGCCATCCAGCAGGCCACCGGGGCCGCCGTGCAGGTGGCCGCGGGCCGGCGGACGCGCTCCTACGAGGCCTCTCTCGAACGGCTGAGGGAGGCGTGCGTGGAGGCGCTGGGGATGGAGCTGGACGTCCTCACCCGCTTCGATGCGGGCTCGGTGGCCCGCCTCT
>JAKEEX010000454.1 GCA_022616315.1 Myxococcaceae bacterium | reverse complement strand
TTCGGCCTGGAGAACTACGACCCCATCGGGCGCTGGCGCACGAAGGAGGTCGACACGGGCGAACCGGTGGACTCGAGCGGCGAGCTTCCGGACAAGACGCGGTTCAACGGGCGCGCGGAGCTCGCGCGCATCCTCAAGGAGGACCCGAACCTCACGGCCTGCTTGACCGAGCACCTCATGACGTACGCCACCGGCCGAAGCATCGAGCCGAAGGACCGGTGCCACGTGCAGGTGACGGCGCGCGCGGCGGACGCGAGCGGAGGGAGCCTGAAGGACCTGGTGATGAGCGTCGTCCACAGCCGGGCATTCCAGTACCGGCGAGGCCAGGGGGGGAGTCAGTGAGGAGACGCTGGCTGATCTCGCGAAGGACGGTCCTGCGGGGCGCGGGCGCCATCGTGGCGCTCCCGCTGCTCGAGCAGATGATTCCTCCCGGTGCCCGCGCACAGGCCGCGGGCGCGCCAGTGCGGCTGCTCGTCTTCTACTCACCCTGCGGCGTCAACGTGGCGCAGTGGATGCCCACGGGAGAGGGCGCGGGCTATCAGCTCTCCCCTTCACTCGCCCCGCTCGCGCCCGTGAAGGGGGACATCCTGCTGCTGTCGGGCCTGAGCCACGAGCCGGGCCGCCCAGACGGCCCCGGCCACCACGCCGCGGCCACCGCCGCCTTCCTCACGTGCAAGAAGGTCTACAAGACGGACGGCGCGGACATCCGCAACGGCATCTCCATGGACCAGGTGGTGGCCAACGCCCTGCGCGGGCAGACGCGCTTCGCCTCCCTGGAGCTCGGCACGGAGAAGAGCGGCGGCGTGGGCAGCTGCGACTCGGGGTATGCGTGCAGCTACGCCCAGAACATCGCCTGGGCCGGTCCCACCACGCCCATCCCCAAGGAGACCGAGCCCCGCGCCGTGTTCGAGCGTCTCTTCGGCGCAGGTGGAGGCGGAGGGAGCACGCCCACGCCCGGGGCCCCGCCGCCGGACACGGCAGAGCAGGCCCGACAGCGCGTCTACCGGAAGAGCATCCTCGACATGGTCCGCGAGGACTCGAAGGCGCTCCAGGCCCGCCTGGGGGTGGTGGACCGGCGGAAGATGGACGAGTACCTCACGGGCGTGCGCGAGCTGGAGCGCCAGCTCGAGCACCTGGAGCACATCGAGCAGGGAGGCCCGGCAGGCCCGGTGTGCCAGGGCGGCGTCCCGCCCGAGCCGCAGGTGACGGACGTGCGCCTGCGCACCAAGAGCATGCTCGACCTGATGGTGCTCGCCTTCAAGTGCGACCTGACGCGCGTCATCACGTTCATGATTGGCAACGCGCGCACCGACCGCGTCTACGACTTCCTGGGGCTCAAGGGCGCGCACCACGCCTACTCGCACCACGACGACATCGCGGAGAACCTCGCCGCGCTCGCCAAGGTGGACCACTGGGTGGCGGAGCAGCTCCTCTACCTCCTCCAGCAGATGAAGGCGGTGGTGGAGCCGGGCGGCACGCTCCTGGACAACGCGCTCGTCTACTCCGGCAACGAGGTGCAGGACCCGGACAGGCACGGGCACCTGGACCTGCCCATCATCCTGGCCGGGCGCGGGGGTGGCGCGGTGACGCCGGGGCGCCGCATCGTCTACCGGGCCAACGAGCCGGTCGCCAACCTGCTCATCTCCATGATGCAAGCGGTGGGCGTGAGCGTGCAGAGCTTCGGGGACGACGGCACCGGCCCCCTGCACTCGCTCAGGGTCTGACGCCGCGACGCTTCACGGCCCTTCGAGGGGCCCCGGGCGGGTCCCGGAGTCCCTCGAAGGCGTCTTCGCCTACTCCACCGTGACGCTCTTGGCGAGGTTGCGGGGCTGGTCCACGTCGTTCCCGCGCATGTCCGCCACGTGGTAGGCGAGCAGCTGCAGCGGGATGGTGGCCACCACGGGGGCGAGGAGCGCCGGGGCCGACGGGATGCGGATGACCGCGTCCGCGAGGCCCGGCACGTGCTGGTCCCCCTCGTCGATGATGGCAATCACCTTGCCGCCGCGCGCCCGCACCTCCTCGATGTTGCCGAGGATCTTCTCGTACGCGACCTTCGGCTCCTTCGGGGCGATGACCACCACCGGGAGCGTCTCGTCGATGAGCGCGATGGGCCCGTGCTTCATCTCCCCTCCCGCGTAGCCCTCCGCGTGGATGTAGGAGATCTCCTTGAGCTTGAGCGCGCCCTCGAGGGCCACGGAGTGCATGGGGCCGCGGCCGAGGAAGAGGAAGTCACGCGCGCCCAGGTACGCGCGCGCCACCTTCTTCACCTCCGGCTCGCAGCGCAGCACGTCCTCCACCATCTTGGGCACCTCGGTGAGGTACGTGAGGTGCTTCTGCGCGGCCTCCAGCGAGAGGGTTCCGCGCATGCGGCCGAGCTTCACCGCCAGCATGTAAAGGGCCACGAGCTGGGTGGTGAAGGCCTTGGTGGAGGCGACGCCGATCTCGGGGCCCGCGTTGGTGAGGACGGTGAAGTCCGCCTCGCGCGTCATGGCGCTGCCGATGACATTGCACACGGCCATGGTGCGCGCCCCGCGCGCCTTGGCCTCCTTGAGCGCCGCGAGCGTGTCCGCCGTCTCTCCGGACTGGCTGATGGCGATGGCCAGGTGGCTCTTCTCCACGATGGGGTCGCGGTAGCGGAACTCGCTGGCGAGCTCCACCTCCACCGGCAGGCGCGCCAGGGACTCGATCATCAGCTTGCCGGCGAGGCCCGAGTGCCACGAGGTGCCGCACGCCAGCATCGTCACCTTGGTGAGGCCCTTGACCACCTCGGGCTCGAGGTTGAAGCCCTCGAGGTGCACGTCCCCCTGCGTGCGCAGGACGCGTCCACGCAGCGTGTCCGCGATGGCCCGCGGCTGCTCGTGGATCTCCTTGTGCATGAAGTGCTTGTGGCCGCCCTTCTCCGCCATCATGGGCGTCCAGTCGATGCGGCGGATCGGGCGGTTGACGGGCCTGCCCTGGCGGTCGAACACCTCCGCCTTCGCGGCGGAGAGGACGGCGAGGTCCCCCTCCTCGAGGAAGATGACGTCGCGGGTGTGCTCGAGCAGCGCGGGCACGTCGGAGGCCACGAAGTTCTGGCCCTCGGACAGGCCGAGCACCATGGGGCTCGCGTCCTTGGTGCAGACGATGTGCTCGGGGTCGTTCTCCGCCACGACCGCGAGGGCGTAGGTGCCTTTCACGTGGGTGATGGCCGCGCGCACGGCCTTCGGGAGCTCCAGGCCCCGCTTGAGCTCCTCGGAGATGAGGTGGGCGAACACCTCGGAGTCCGTCTCCGACGAGAAGGCGTGGCCGCGTCCCTTGAGGGTGGCCTTCAGCTCCAGGTGGTTCTCGATGATGCCGTTGTGCACCACCGCCACGCCCTCGTAGGTGTGCGGGTGGGCGTTCTCGTCGCTCGGGCGGCCGTGGGTGGCCCACCGCGTGTGCCCGATGCCGATGGTCCCCTTCGGCGGCTCCGCGACGACGCGGTTCTCCAGGTTGCGCAGCTTGCCCGTGGCGCGCACCACGTTCAGCTGGTTGCGGTGGAGCACCGCCAGCCCCGCGGAGTCATACCCCCGGTACTCCAGCCGCTTGAGGCCGGACACCAGGATGGGAGCCGACTCCTTGTCACCCACGTAGCCAACGATTCCGCACATAGGGCTGACCCTCTCTCACGCCCGCCTCACCGCGGGCAAGCACGGCACCCAGGGAGCCCGGCCCGCCGGCCCTGCGTGCGAACAGATGTCCGTCGCTCTGCAAGCGACCGGCCATTCCCCCTCCCGGCAGGTCACTCAGGGCTTCTTCGGCCCCGCCTTTGCCTCGAGGGCCTTGAGCCGCGCCCGCTTGCGCTCCGCCCAGCCCTCCCTCACCTCCTGCGGCGCGCGGCTGAGGGCGAGGCTGCCGGGGGGCACGCTCCTCGTGAGGGTGGTGCCCGCGCCCACGTAGGCGCCCTCCCCCACCGTCACGGGCGCCACCAGCTGGGTGTCGCTGCCGATGAAGACGCCGTCCCCCAGCACGGTCTCGTGCTTCTGCACGCCGTCGTAGTTGCAGGTGATGGTGCCGGCGCCCACGTTGACGCCCGCGCCGATGCGCGCATCGCCCAGGTACGTGAGGTGGTTGGCCTTGCTGCCCTTGCCGATGCGCGCCTTCTTCGTCTCCACGAAGTTGCCGATGTGCACGCCCTCGGCGAGCTCGGTGGCGGGACGCAGGCGGGAGAAGGGCCCCACGTGGCAGGCGGGCCCCACGTCCGCCTCCTCGAGCACGCTGTAGGGCTTCAGGTGCGTCCCCTCGCCCACACGGCTGCGGGTGAGGACACACCCCTGCTCGATGACGACGCGCGGCCCCACCCGGCACCCGGGGCCGATGCTCACCAGGGGCCCCACCTCGCTGTCCTGCCCCACCTCGGCGTCCTCGGCGATGTACGCGGTGGCCGGGTCCACCAGGGTGACGCCCGCGCCCATGAGGGCGCGGTTGACGCGGGCCTGGAGCACGCGCGTGCAGTCCGCGAGGTCCACGCGGTCGTTCACCCCGGCGGTCTCCGCGAACTCCGCGCGCACCGTGGCCACCTCGCCGTGGCGCGCCGCCAGCTCCACCACGTCCGTGAGGTAGTACTCGCCCTGGACGTTCTGCGGCTTGAGCTCGGCCAGCGCCCGCCAGAGGAAGCCTGCGTCCACGCTGTAGATGCCGGCGTTGAGCTCCCTGACGGCGCGCTGCTCGGGGGTGGCGTCCTTCTCCTCGACGATGCGCACCACCCGCCCGCCCTCGCGCAGCACGCGGCCGTAGGGCATGGGCGTGGGCGCCTCGGTGGAGATCATGGCCAGCGGGCCGCCACCCGCCTCGTGGGCCGCCACAAGCGCGCGCAGCGTCTCCTCCCTGAGGAGCGGGGTGTCTCCGTAGAGGATGAGGATGCGGCCGTCGAAGCCCGCGAGCGCCTCGCGCGCCGCCATCACCGCGTGGCCCGTGCCGCGCTGCTCCGCCTGGAGGGCGAAGCGCAGGGGCGCGTGAGGAAAGAGGCCGCGCAAGCTGGCCTCCACGGCCTGCGCCTGGTGGCCCACCACCGGCACCACGGGCTGGGCGCCCAGGCCGAGCGCGCGCCGCACGGGGTAGGCCGCCAGGGGGAGTCCGAGCACCGAGTGGAGCACCTTGGCACGGTCCGACTTCATCCGGGTGCCCTTGCCTGCACAGAGCACCACCGCCGCGAGGGGGGAGTTCGCCATGGCGCGCCATTTAGGGAGCCCCCACCCCGCCGTCAACCTCACCTGATGTTTCGTGGACGGTCCGCTCGCCTGCTGGGAGGTGGGGCGCCGTCCCTCCGGGGTGGGGATGCCGTCCGAAGTCGGCACTCTCCCCCGGCGCCCCGCTTGCGGCAGACTCCGAAGACTTCTTCACCGACACCGGGAGCGAGCCTTGCGACGGATGGGATGGGGTGTGCTGTGGAGTCTCCTGCTGCTGTGCGCACTGCCCGCGTGGGCGGCGCGGCCGTTCCGGGGAGGCGCGGTGGCCAGCGCCCACTCCGCGGCGAGCGAAGCGGCGCTCCAGATGCTCGAGAAGGGAGGGACGGCGGCGGACGCGGCGGTGGCGGCGGCCTTCGTGCTGGCGGTGGTGGGGCCCTACCACTCGGGCCTGGGCGGCGGCGGCTTCGCCCTCCTCCACGACGCGAAGAGCGGTGAGAGCACGGCCCTGGACTTCCGCGAGGTGGCACCGCAGAAGGCCTCGCGGGACATGTTCGTCCGGGACGGGGCGGCGGTTGCGGAGCTGAGCCAGGATGGAGGCCTGTCCGTGGCGGTGCCGGGGGCGGTGCGGGGCTACCTCGAGCTGCACGAGCGCGCGGGCCGGCTTCCCCGCCGGGTGGTGCTGGCACCGGCCATCCGCCTCGCGCGCGAGGGCTTCCGCGTCACGCCCAAGTACCTCCAGCTCGCGGAGGAGCGAGCGGACTGCCTGCGCAAGCACGCCGAGGCGGCGCGCCTCTTCCTCGTCCCCGGGAAGGACGGCGCGGCCCAGGTGCCCCCGGTGGGGCACCTCGTGCGCCAGCCGGAGCTCGCACGCACCCTGCAGGGACTCGTGGACCGGGGTGCGGCCGCCTTCTACGGGGGCCGGGTGGCGCAGGCCCTCGCGCAGTCGGTGCAGGAGGCAGGGGGCGTCCTCACCGAGGAGGACCTTTCGCGCTACCGCACGCGCCCGGCCACGCCCCTGGCGGGGAGCTTCCGTGGCCACCGCGTGCTCACCATGCCGCCTCCCTCCGCGGGTGGCGTGGCGCTGCTGCAGGTGCTGGGCGTCCTGGAGCAGGCCTACCCCGAGCGGGTGCCCTGGAGGGAGCCGCGCGCCCTCCACGTCTACATCGAGGCCCTGCGCCGCGCGTACGTGGACCGCGTGAAGTACCTCGGCGATCCGGCCTTCGTGGACGTGCCGCTCGCCCGCATCACCTCGCGCGAGCACCTGGGCGCCATGCTCGCGAGCATCGACCGCGAGCGGGCCACCCCCTCCGCCGCGCTGCTCCCTCCGCGCACCGCGGGGCCGGCGACGTCCCAGCCGGAGCGCAAGAACACCACGCACGTCTCCGTGGTGGACGCCGCGGGCAACGCGGTGGCGCTGACCACCACCGTCAACTACGCCTTCGGCAGCTGCGTGGTGGCGAAGGGCACGGGGGTGCTCCTCAACGACGAGATGGACGACTTCGCCGCCGTGCCCGGGGTGCCCAACGTCTACGGGCTCGTGACGGGCGAGGCCAACGCGGTGGCGCCCGGCAAGGTGCCCCTCTCCTCCATGACGCCCACGCTCGTCTTCCAGAAGGAGGACCCGAAGAGGGTGCTGCTGGCGGTGGGAAGCCCCGGGGGCTCCACCATCCCCACCACGGTGGCGCAGGTGGTGCTCAACGTCGTGGACCACGGCATGGACGTGGTGCGCGCGGTGGGCCAGGGACGCGTGCACCACCAGTACCTGCCGGACGAGGTGCGCGTGGACACGTGGGGGCTCGAGCCGTCCACCGCCGCTGCGCTGGAGAGGATGGGCCACAGGCTCAAGCGCACCGAGGCCTGGGGTGACGCGGAGGCGGTGAGGGTGGACCCGAGGACGGGCCTGCGCACCGCCGGCTCGGACCCTCGCAACGAGGGCTGGGCCACCGGCCAGGACTGACGGACATGTCCGGAGTGCCTGCCCTCTTCGACGCCACGCTGCATCCGGAGGGCCTGAGCGAGCAGGACCTGGAGACGATGCGGCAGTTCGGCGTGCAGGCCGCGCTGGTGGTGGCGCGCGCGGTGCCCGGGCCCACCGCGCGCACGCTCCTCTCCCACTTCGACCAGCTCGCGGGCCCCCAGCTCGAGCGGCTCCGGCGCGCGGGCATCCGCGGCTACGCGGCGCTCGGCGTGCACCCGCGGGCCATTCCGCGCCGGGGTCTGGGCGAGGTGCTCTCCGCGCTGCCGGACTACTTCCGCGGTGGGAAGGTGGTGGCGCTCGGCGAGGTGGGCCTCACCACCGGGGACGAGGAGCAGGAGGAGGCGCTCCGGGAGCAGCTGTCCCTCGCGCGGCGCCTCAAGGTGCCGGTGGTGGTGGGAACGCCGCAGCGGGACAAGCCACGCGTCACGCGGCGCACCCTCACGCTGCTGCAGGAGTCGGGGCTGGTCCCGGGGAGGGTGATGGTGGGACACGCCTCGTCCACCACCGTGCGACTCATCCTCGCCTGCGGGTACGTCGCGGGCCTGACGCTCCACCCGGACGCGCTCTCCGCCGAGCGGGCGGTGGCGCTGGTACGGCGGCTGGGCAGCGAGCGGCTCGTCCTCGCCAGCGGCGCGGGCCTGGGCGCCAGCGACATCCTGGCCCTGCCCCGCGCCTCCCACCTGCTGGTGAAGGCCCACCTCTCCGAGCGGGTCCTCGCGCGCGTCACCACGGACAACGTGGCGAGGCTCCTGCGCGTGCCGGCGGCGTGAGGCGGAGCCCTTGAAGGCCTCTGGGTGCCTCAGTGCACCGCGCGCGGGGAGTCCGAGAGGACCTCCAGGCTCACCCTGGGCCCCTCGGGCTCCAGGCGCACCTGCACGGGGATGCCACGCCGCCTGTAGCTCTCCAGCGAGGCGTCCGCGACGTTGAGCATGTCCTGGAAGTGCTCCTCGAGCTCCACGGCCACGAGGATGGAGGGCTCGTCGTGGTCCGGGTGACCCGCGTTGACGATGGTGCAGCGCTGGAAGCGCGCCCAGCGACCGTTCTCCATCTTTACAAGCTCGCCGTCGTAAGCCATGGCTCCACCCCCAGGGTGAAAATTGACGAGGGGCAACCTAAATGGTCTGACGCCCCTTGTCATCCCCCCTCGTGGTGTTTCCTGAGAAGCCTCGCAAGTACCCGCAGAGACGTTGGTTTCTGGACGGAGCTTCCTGGGAATGACGCAGCGCTCTTCGGCACCGGAATCAATCTGTAAATTTGCGCCGGTGTAAATTCGTTCGCCACGGCCGGCAGACGGCGCCCTCGACGTCGAGGTAGCGGCCTGGGCAGGGCTCTCCTAGATTCGGTCCAATGCGTTTGCCGCTCGTCTCTCGCCGCTCGAAGACCGCCGTGGTGGGACAGGACGCGCAGGGACGGGCGGAGAAGCTGCTCGCCGACTCCCTGCGCCTGCTCTCCCGGGTGTGCCTGAAGGCGGCGGACGTGCTGGAGGCGAAGCGGCTCCAGCGGCAGGGCGCGGACCGGCAGGGGAAGTTCCTCGAGCGCCTGGACCGCGCCCGCCCGGCGGACCGCGTGCGCTAGGGGGCGCTGAAAGTCCCTGCGCACTCGTGGACTCTCCCCTGCGCCGCCGGGGACCCTCACTCCTGCGCACTTTCAACTACCTTACGTCAGGACTGTGGGGCTCCGGACAGTGGAGGGACCGCGGGGAGACTGGGGATGTGCGCGAGCCTACGCTGACGCGTGCACGTGTCCCCCTTCCCGAAGCCCACCGCCGCGCTCACCTTCCCCGAAGTGGCCCCCGGGCACGAGAACGCTGCCATGTCCACCATCCTGGTCGTCGACGACGATGAGAGCCACCGGACGCTGATAGCGGACCTGCTCGAGGAGATGGGCTACCGGGTGCTGCAGGCGGCCAACGGGCGCGAGGCGCTGGACCTGCTGGACGTGGAGGTTCCGCAGGCGGTGCTCCTGGACTTGCGGATGCCCATCATGAGCGGCTGGGGCCTCCTGGACGCGCTGAAGCGGATGCCCCGGGCGCACGGGCTGCCCATCATCATCATCTCGGGCTACGGCTTCGAGTGGGAGGCGGAGCTGGTGGGGGCGGCGGGCTACATCTCCAAGCCGGTGGACCTGGAGAAGGTGCGGGACACGGTGCAGCGCATCGTCGGGCCGCCAGCGCTGGAGCTGGTACACTAGCGCCCACCTTGACAACCGTTGCCCCTCCTGAACGCCGCGCCGCCGCACGCGCGGCCCTCGCCCTGGACGACGCGACGCTCGAGGCCCAGTGCGAGGTGGAGTTCTTCATCGCCTCGGGGCCGGGCGGACAGCACCGCAACAAGACGGAGAGCGGCGTGCGCCTCACCCACCCGCCCACCGCGCTTTCCGTCACCGCCACCGAGCGGCGGAGCCAGGCGCAGAACCGCGGCGTCGCGCTCGAGAGGCTGCGTGAGGCGCTGAAGGCCCTCACCGTGGTGCCCAAGACGCGGCGGGCCACCCGGCCCACCCGCGGCTCCCAGCGGCGGCGGCTCGAGGGCAAGAAGCGGCACGGGGAGAAGAAGTCGGGACGGGGCAAGCCTTCGGAGTGGTGAGCGCGCCCGTGGGCGCTCAGGCGGCCTTGTCCTGCCCGGTGTCCCGAGGAGGTTGGCCCCGTCTGCGTCGCGCGAGGACGCGGAGCTTGCTCCTGCGTCGGTGACGCCGGTGCGTCACCAGGCTGATGGACGCACCGAGCCACGCCGTCGCGAAGGCCACGGCGAGGACGAGCAGCAGCTGGACGGCGAGCTCATTCATACCCTGGGGGCAGGAGTAACACAGCCTGTGGACACGGAGGGAAGGCCCCGGTCCTCGAGCCCCCTCACCGAAGCCCCTCTCCCTACCCCTTCGCCAGCTGGCGCAGCACGAACTGCAAGATGCCGCCGTGCCGGTAGTAGTCGAGCTCGTTCGGGGTGTCGATGCGGCAAAGCACCGTGAACGTCTTCCCGTCCGCCTTCACCGTCAGCTTCTTGCCCGGCGCGAGGTTGTCCGCGACGCCGGTGATGGTGAAGGTCTCCTTGCCGGTGAGGCCGAGGCTCTGCGCGTCCTGGCTCGCCTCGAACTGCAGCGGCAGCACGCCCATGCCCACCAGGTTCGAGCGGTGGATGCGCTCGAAGCTCTTGGCGATGACGGCGCGGACGCCCAGGAGCTTGGTGCCCTTGGCCGCCCAGTCGCGGCTGGAGCCGGTGCCGTACTCCGCGCCCGCGAGCACCACCAGCGGCGTCTTCTCCGCCTGGTACTTCATGGACGCGTCGTAGATGGACATCTTCTCGTTGGTGGGCAGGTGCACCGTCACGCCGCCCTCCACGCCCGGCACCAGCATGTTGCGGATGCGGATGTTGGCGAAGGTGCCACGCACCATCACCTCGTGGTTGCCGCGCCGCGCGCCGTAGGAGTTGAAGTCCTTCGGCTCCACGCCGTGCTCCATCAGGTACTTCGCGGCGGGGCTCGTCTTGGCGATGTTGCCGGCCGGGCTGATGTGGTCCGTCGTCACGGAGTCACCCAGCAGCGCCAGCACCCGCGCACCCTCGATGTCCCTGGGAGGCAGCGGCTCCTTCGGGAGGTTCTCGAAGAAGGGCGGCTTGCGCACGTAGGTGCTCTTCGGGTCCCACTTGAAGGTGTTACCCGTGGAGACCTTCAGCTTCTGCCACTGCGCCGGGCCCGACATGGCGTCCGCATACTGGCTGCGGAACTGCTCCGGCTTGACGCACCTGGCGATGGTGGCCTGGATCTCCTCGTTCGTCGGCCAGATGTCCTTGAGGAACACCGTGCGGCCGTTGCGGTCCTGGCCCACCGGCTCCTTGTCCATGTCCACGTCCACGGTGCCGGCGATGGCGTAGGCCACCACCAGCGGCGGGCTGGCCAGGAAGTTCATGCGCACGTGCGGGTTGATGCGGCCCTCGAAGTTGCGGTTGCCGGAGAGCACGCTGGCCACCACCAGGTCCCCCTCCGTCACCGCATTGGCCACCTCGTCCGGCAGCGGGCCGGAGTTGCCGATGCACGTGGTGCAGCCGTAGCCCACCGTGTGGAAGCCGAGCGCCTCGAGGTAGGGCGTCAGGCCCGCGGCGTCGAGGTACTCCGTCACCACCTTGGAGCCCGGGGCGAGCGAGGGCTTCACCCACGGCTTGATGTCCAGGCCCTTCTCCACCGCCTTCTTGGCCAGCAGGCCCGCGCCCACCAGCACCGAGGGGTTGGAGGTGTTGGTGCACGAGGTGATGGCGGCGATGACCACCGCGCCGTGGCCGAGGTCGTACGCCTCGCGACCCCTCTTCACCGTGATGGTCTTGCCCAGCAGCGCCGGGTCCACGGCCGCCGCAGCCGACGCGTCCGCCTTCTTCGCGGCGCCCTCTCCCTCCTCACCGCCCTTGGCCTTGCCCGCGGCGAGCATCTCGCGCAGCGACTTGCCGTAGGAGGCCTTCATCTCCTTGAGCGGCACGCGGTCCTGCGGGCGCTTGGGGCCGGCGAGCGAGGGCACCACAGTGGACAGGTCCAGCTCCAGCACGTCGCTGAAGATGGGGTCCGGCTGCCCGGCCACGCGCCACAGGCCCTGCTCCTTGGCGTAGGCCTCCACCAGCTTCACCTGGTCGTCCGAGCGCGCGGTCAGCCGCAGGTAGGCCAGGGTCTCCTCGTCGATGGGGCAGAAGCCGATGGTCGCGCCGTACTCGGGCGCCATGTTGGCGAGGGTGGCGCGGTCCGCGAGGGAGAGGCCCGCCAGGCCATCGCCGAAGTACTCGACGAACTTGCCCACCACGCCCTTCTTGCGGAGCATCTGGGTGCAGGTGAGCACCAGGTCCGTGGCGGTGGCGCCAGCCGGCAGCTTGCCGCTCAGCTTGAATCCCACCACCTGCGGGATGAGCATGGTGATGGGCTGGCCGAGCAGCGCCGCCTCGGCCTCGATGCCGCCCACACCCCAGCCCACCACGCCCAGGCCGTTGATCATCGTGGTGTGCGAGTCGGTGCCCACCAGCGTGTCCGGGAAGACGCGGCTGCCGTCCTTGAAGGCCACCTGGGCCAGGAACTCGAGGTTCACCTGGTGGCAGATGCCCGTGTCGGGCGGCACCACGCCGAAGCCCTTGAACGCGCCCTGGCCCCAGCGGAGGAACTCGTAGCGCTCGCGGTTGCGCTCGAACTCGAGCTCCGCGTTGTCGTGCACCGCGCTGCTGCTGCCGAAGACGTCCACCTGCACCGAGTGGTCGATGACCAGGTCGGCGGGGTTGCGCGGGTTGATCTTCGCCGCGTCACCGCCCATGGAGGCGAGCGCCTCGCGCATGGCGGCAAGGTCCACCACCGCGGGCACGCCGGTGAAGTCCTGGAGCAGCACGCGCGCCGGGTAGAAGGAGATCTCGGTCTCGGGGGCGGCCTTGGGGTCCCAGGCGAGCATCTTCTCGATGTGCTCGCGCTTCACCACGCGGCCGTCCTCGTGCCGCAGCAGGTTCTCCAGCAGCACCTTCATGGAGAAGGGCAGCCGGGCCACCTCGGCGCGCTCCTTGGCGAGCTTCCCGAGAGAGAAGACCTCGTAGCTGTGGGACCCGACCTTCAGCTGCGTCTTGGTTTTGAAGCTGTCGCTCATGTGCGTTGGGGCCTCTCTGAAGTCGCCGCGGTTTCTAGGGCTCCGGGGGGCTTTGGGCAAATGGTTCCTTTGCCGGGAGGGAGCGCCGCAGAAGCGGGGGTCATTCCTTCAACGAATACCGGTCTGGACGCCTTGCCGCAGCGGCGTCCCCGGGGGGGCCACACTCGCTCGCCGGGTCCGGGACGCGGGTCTGGCGTATAGGCTCGCGGTCCCCCGCGGGGGCGTGACGCGTGTTCCTCGTGCTCTCCAAGATGCTGGACCTGTTTCTCGCGCCCCTGACGTGGGTGCTGCTGCTCCTCCTCGCGGCGGCATTCCTCGTGCGAAGGGGGCCGGGGCTGGCGCGGGGGCTGCTCGTCACGGGCGTGGCGGTGCTGTTCCTGGCCTCCACGCGGCCGGTCGCGTGCGCGCTCGTCGGGTGGGCGGAGGCAGGGGCGGTGAGGACGCTCCGCCCGGACGTCGTCTACGACGCGGTCATCGTGCTCGGAGGGGGCCTGGAGCCGGTGGCCGCGGAGGAGACCGGAGAGCCCGAGTTCAACGATTCACCGGAGCGTGTGCTGCGAGGGTTCGAGCTGGTGCGGAGCGGGCGGGCGCGGAACGTGCTGCTGTCCGCAGGGTCACTGGACCCGCGGCCCGAGGCCGTGGTGGAGGCGGAGGTCCTCGGGCGGATGCTCGAGGCATGGGGGGTTCCGCGGGAACGGATCGTCCTCGAGGGTCGGAGTCGGAACACGCGTGAGAACGCGGTCGAGTCGGCGCGGGTGGTGCGCGAGCGGGGGTGGCAGCGGGTGGTGCTCGTGACGAGCGCCATGCACATGCCGCGAGCGCTGGGGTGTTTCCGCGCGGTGGGGCTCTCGCCGGATGCGCTTCCGGTGGACTTTCACGCGCATCGCCCCGGGCCGGCCGGGGGGTGGATTCCTCGCGCGGAGTTCCTGGAGCTGAGCACCGATGCGTTGCGCGAGCTGGCAGGGCGGGTTGTGTACCAGGTGCTGGGCTATTCGCGCTGAGGGGACTGATGGCCCTCAGCCCCGAAGCTCCACTTACCGCTTGGGCATGGCGGCTGAGATGTCTGCGGCCGCGCCTTCACCTCCCGGTTCGCCATCCGCGCCAAGGGACGTGACAACCAGACTGCTTCCAGCGTTGAGGTAGATGTACTCGTTGCCCCAGGGGTCCATCGTCCTCTCGAGGATCTGCTCGTCGAGCAGCGGCTTGAGGCCCGAGGCAGTGGCGGGGTACTTGCCCGTCTTCGTGAAATAGAGGTCCAGGCCGTTCTGGATGGCCGAGACGTCCGATCGCGCTAAGAGTTCCTTCTGCTCCCAACAGAGGCTGCAGCCCGACATCAGCCAGCCAACCAGGGCCGCCACTCGAAGACCGATGCCTCCATTGCCCCAGGCGAGGCTCCGGCGTCGCTTGCTCCTCGTTCCGTTGCGCGTCATCGGCTGCACCTCCTTGTACTCCGTGCCATTCCGTCAGGCCTGACCTCGGCCCCTGCGACAATCCGGTTCACGCGGAGCCTCATCGTGGCCGGAGCGCCGGTCGCCCATGGGCTGGGGGAGCAAGAGGCGGGCCTGTGGGCGCAGAGTTGGCGCGTATGGCGAGGGTACGCGGCTTCGTTCCAGCCCCCTCACCCTCTCCCTCTGATGACCTGGTCACTTCGCGGTGGGACTCATTCACGGCGCGGATGAAATCGGCGGGGGTGCGGGAGGCACAATGCGCCGCGGGTGACGTGGGTGAGCGCTCCCGTGCTGGCCTGCGGACGCTCTGGCTGCCGCGGGCGTGTGGAAGCACCGCCGCGAGGTGTGGGCGGGCGCTCTGGGGGGAAGGGGGACGCACCTGCTTTCGGAGTGCACAGGTGCACGGGCTGCGTCCTGGGGACAGGGGTACACCCCCACCGCCCACACCGCTCGCACACAAGGCGTCGGCACTGCAGGAGTGGAGAGAGGTACTGACGTCCCTTCCGCACC